>CAZEQN010000297.1:0-1506 GCA_964514335.1 uncultured Anaerolineaceae bacterium | reverse complement strand
GGTAATGTGCGGCTCATCATCCACCAGCAAAATCAACTGGCCGCTCATCCCGCCGCCTTCACCACCGCCACGGCTTCTATTTCCACCAGCGCTCCGGCCGGCAGCGCCCGCACCGCCACCGCCGAACGCGCCGGCGGCTCTTCGCTGAAGTACTGGCCGTAAATTTCATTAATCGGCCCGTAATTCGCCATATCGGTCATGAACACGGTGGTCTTGATGACCTGCGCCATCCCCGACCCGGCCGCATCCAGAATCTTCTTCAGGTTTTCCAATGCCTGGCGCGTTTCCGCCTGCACTCCGCCTTCCACCAGTTTGCCGGTGGCCGGGTCCAGCCCCACCTGCCCGGCGGTGTACACAAAATCGCCCACCCGGATGCCGGGCGAGTACGGCGCCAGCGGTTTGGCCCCGCCAGCCGGGATGATGACTTCCTTGGTTTTGCTCATGTGCCACCTCATGGATGTAGTCTGGTTGGATTTCCGTTAAATTGTATTCCATTTCCACCAACCGCCGGGAACTTTACCGTCCGGTTACACGTTTTTTACACGGCGATAACATCTGCGCGCATCCTGCTTTTTAAGGACGACAAAACCGCCCCCCAAAGATACACTCTGACGGGTAGAATCAAGTCGAGAGACTGGAACCCACAATGACAACCGCAGAACCCAAAACCGCTGTCTTCACCCGGCCGCCCCTGCGCTGGCTGTGGGCGATTCTGCTACGCCCGCGCCAGGCCCTACTGGAAATCACCGGCGCTGAAAAACCCAACTGGCTCACCCCCATGCTGGTTCTTTCAGCAACCGCCACGCTGGCGGTGCTGGCCAGCGGCTTTGTGCGCCGCGCCGCCGCTTTGATGGGCGAAATCCCCCTGCCGCCTGACTTCCAGTGGTACACCCCTGAACAGCAGGCCCAGTATTTTCAGGCCGCCCAGTCCACCAGCGGGCCGGTTTTTCTCTTTGTACTGCCCCTGCTGGCCGCCCTGCTCAAACTCTGGCTCGGCTGGCTGGTGGTGGCTGGCCTGCTGCATCTTGGCCTCACCCTGCTGGGGGGGCGTGGGGCTGGCCTTTCGGCCCTGAACCTCACTGCCTGGGCCAGCCTGCCCTTCGCCCTGCGGGATGTCCTGCGTGCCGTGGTTGTGTTCGCCAGCCAGAAGCTCATCCAGTCCCCCGGCCTGGCGGGCTTTGCCCCGGCCGGCGATGGCTTTGGGGCGGCTTTTCTGGCGGCCCTGCTTGCCATGCTGGATATCTTCCTGCTCTGGCATCTCGCCCTGCTTATCCTCGGGGCGCGCCACTATACCGGCTTGAGTTCGGCCCGCGTCAGCGGCATGGCCCTGCTGGCGCGCCTGCTGCCGATGGCCCTCTTCGCCCTCGCCATGGCTGGCCTGAACCAGCTTAGCTCGCTTACCTTTATCCGCCCTTTCTTTTAGGCCCTGCGATGCTTGTACAAACGGATGCGCTCTCCAAGCGCTTTAAGATGGGAGATGTGGTGGTAACCGCACTGGATGCGGTG
>CAZEQN010000296.1:0-1614 GCA_964514335.1 uncultured Anaerolineaceae bacterium | reverse complement strand
GAATTATACTTGTCACACGCAAACCATCGGCAGGGAGCCGCATGAAATTCACGCTGGCACTGGCACAGATAAACACCCAACTCGGCGTTCTGCCCGCCAACCTTGAAAAGCACCTCGAGTATATCCAGCAGGCGCGCGCCCAGGGCGCAGGCCTGGTTGTTTTTCCTGAACTCTCGCTCACTGGTTACGTACTGCAGGACCTTGTCCCCGGCGTCGCTTCCCAGCCCACCCCCGAAGACCCTACCTTTGGCCCATTACTGAAAGCCAGCCGCGACATTGACATTCTGGTCAGCTATGTGGCCCAGGATAACCGCGCCCGTTTTTTCATCGCTGCCGCTTATTTGTCCGGGGGCGCCGTCAGCCACATCCATCACAAAGTCTATCTGCCCACCTATGGCATGTTTGACGAAGGCCGTTTCTGGGCCGCCGGCGACCAGGTACGCGCCTTTGACACCCGCTTCGGACGCATGGGTGTCCTCATTTGCGAAGATTTCTGGCATGCCAGCCCCCCCTATCTGCTCTGGATGGACGGAGCCGAGTTATTAATTTTCATCTCCGCCTCCCCCGGCCGCGGCCTGACGGCTGCCCCCAAATTAGAATCTGCCCATTGGGTCGAGCATGTCTGCAGCGCCTATGCCAGCCTGTTCACCTGCTTCGTCGCCAGCACCAACCGGGTCGGCTTTGAGGATGGCATTACTTTCTGGGGCGGCGCCAGCGCCTTCGGCCCTACCGGCGAACTGCTCGCCCAGGGGCCCTACCACGAAGAGGCCCTCACCCTGGTGGATATTGATTTCCGCCAGATGGAACGCACCCGGGCGCGCCTGCCGCTCCTGCGCGACGAACGCCCCGACCTCGTCCAGCGCGAACTCGCCCGCATTCTCGCCAAATAGCCCATGACTACCCCCCTGCCCGAACTGGAAATCAATACCGACCTGGCCGCTAAAATACTCACCGGGTTCATTCACAGCGAGGTCACCCGGGCCGGTTTCCAGCGCGCCGTTCTCGGCCTTTCAGGCGGGATTGACTCCGCCCTCTCCTGCTTCCTCGCCGCCGCCGCTCTCGGCCCGCAAAATGTACTGGCGGTCCGTATGCCCTACCAGACCAGCAACCCTGACTCATTTGCAGATGCCCAGACCGTCATTGACCAGACTGGCGTGCAGTCTGCCTTGTTTCCCATCACTGAAACCGTCCGCCCCATCCTCGATACCATCCCGGCCGAAGAGGCCGTCCGGCGCGGCAACGTCATGGCCCGCACCCGGATGCTGGTGCTGTTTGATTACTCCGCCAAAACCCACGGGCTGGTCATCGGCACCAGCAACAAGACCGAAATCCTGCTCGGCTACTCCACCCAGTTCGGCGACTCGGCCGCCGCCATTAACCCTCTCGGCGACCTCTACAAGAATCAGGTTCGTCAATTGGCGCGCGCCCTGGGCGTACCAGAGAGCATTCTGAACAAAGCGCCCTCCGCCGACCTGTGGCCCGGCCAAACCGATGAAGGCGAACTCGGCTTTTCCTATGACGAAGCCGACCACCTGCTCTACCATCTGGTGGATCTGCGCTACACCCCTGAAGATTGCATCAACGCTGGCTTTGACCCGGTTTTTGTTGCCGCTG
>CAZEQN010000295.1:0-1656 GCA_964514335.1 uncultured Anaerolineaceae bacterium | reverse complement strand
GCCAATGACTTCCTCCCTCCCATTCATTTCATTTGTCATGCCGGTGCGCAACGAAGCCGCCTACCTGAAGCGCAGCCTGGGTTCAGTCCTTGCCCAGGACTACCCGGCCGACCGGCTGGAAGTACTCCTTGTAGACGGCGCATCCGAAGATGATACCGTCGCCCTCATTCAATCCTTCCAGGCGCGTGACCCCCGTATCCAGCTCCTCCACAACCCCCGCCGCATCGTCCCCATCAGCCTGAATTTAGCCCACCGCATTGCCCGCGGGGCTGTCATTTTGCGCGTGGATGGCCATTGTGAAATCCAGCCGGATTATGCCCGTCAGGCTGTCTCTCTCCTGGCCGAGTCCGGAGCCGCCGGCGTGGGTGGCCCCTGGCAAACCATTGGGGCCGGGCCAATCGCCCGCGGCATCGCCCTCGCCATGTCCTCGCCCTTCGGTGTCGGCAATGTCGCCTTTCGGGTACACTCGCACGCCCAGCCTCAACCGGTAGATACCGTGCCTTTCCCGGCCTATTCACGCGCTACGCTGGAACGCTATGGCGGCTATGATGAAGAACTGGTCCGCAATCAGGATGATGAATACAACTACCGCATTCGCAAAGGCGGCGGGCAACTTCTATTGAACCCCGCCATGCCAGTCCGCTACTACAGCCGCAACACGTTCGGCCACCTTTTCCGACAATATAGTCAATACGGTTATTGGAAGGTGCGCGTCCTCCAGAAGCACCCCGCCCAGATGCAATGGCGTCAGTTTATTCCCCCGCTATTTGTCGCCAGTGTGCTGGTTCTGTCCGCCGCCAGCTTCATCGTCCCGGCCGCCCGCCTGGCTTTTACCGGCATCGTCAGCCTCTACGCCCTGTTTATTTCTCTTGGGGCTATAATGCAGGTGCCCCAGGCCGGTGGTCGAACCGCCCTGTATTCATTAATGGCCTGTGCAGTTCTGCATTCAAGTTACGGGCTCGGCTTTCTCGTTGGTTTGGTTCGCTTTGCGGGCCGCTGGACAATCTCTGCCCGGCCAGACTGAAACATATAAAAAACTCGCCATCGCATGTATGCCTGCCCAACCGCCTGCCGCCTCCTTTCTGGATAGTTTTCTAAAACGAGTCATGGATATTTTCGGCGCGCTCCTTGGGCTGCTGTTATTTTCGCCCCTTCTGGTTGTGCTCGCCCTGCGCGTCCGTGCCGAAGCGCCCGGGCCGGTTATCTATCGCGGGCCGCGGGTCGGGCGGGGGGGCAAAACCTTTTCCATCCTCAAGTTTCGCACCATGTCTGAAACCCCCGCCAGCTATGCCGGGCCCCCCATCACTGCCGGCGACGACCCTCGCATTACCCCCCTCGGCCACTGGCTGCGCAGCACCAAACTGAACGAACTTCCCCAGTTGTGGAACGTCCTCAAAGGCGATATGTCGCTGGTCGGCCCCCGCCCGGAAGCGCCGGAAATGTTCGCCGCCTGGCCGGAAGAATTCCAAAAACCCTACCTCAGCGCCCGTCCCGGCATCACCAGCCCCGGCGCCATCCTCTATCGCAATGAAGAAGACCTCCTGCGCAGCGCCACCCTCCTGGATGATTACCTCGTAAAAATCCTGCCCTCCAAACTGCGCCTGGATGCCCTCTACCAGCGCAACCGCAGCGTGTGGAGCGACCTGGATGTCATCC
>CAZEQN010000294.1:0-1661 GCA_964514335.1 uncultured Anaerolineaceae bacterium | reverse complement strand
CACAAATACGGTCACGGCCAGCGCGAACAGCAGACCGCCGTCATCCTTCACGACTGCACCGCTGGCATCCACGCAGTGCAGCTCATAGCCGGTGCTGGGGGTTTCAAAGCCGTTGCTGTCGCGGGTGGTGGTGGCGTAGGTATGCAGGCGGCCGGTGGTCTCCGGCGGGCAGATAGTTGGCGCCAGCAGTTCAATGACGGCCTCGCTCTGGAAAGCGGCCGTCAGGCTGCCGCCCAGGATAGCGGTGGGGATGAGGCACAGGCTGAAAAGGCTGAATACCAGCAGCCAGATTGCGCAACCGGAAAGCGCACCGGTTCGGGCAGTTTTCATGCGATTGTCTCCTTGTTCTGGTTGTGCCCTTAAAGCCTTCTTGTCATTCCGAACGTAGTGAGGAATCCCGACCAGGCTGACTTATCAACAACCTCACTGGCAAACAATCAACCCTTCATCTTTCTTTGCGCACTTTGCGTTCTTTGCGTGAGATGACTTTTTCCTTCTTCACCCGCAACCCCTACGGAAAATACACCCGCAACGCCTCGGCCGCCTGCTGGCCGGTGGGGTCATCCGGCCCGGCCAGTTCCAGGGCGCGCGCCAGCAGCAGGCGCGCCTCCGCCAGCCGCCCGGCGGCCACCAGCATCCGGCCATACTGCAGGTGCGCCGGGGCATAGTCTGGCCCGGCCGCCAGCGCCCGCTCAAAGAATCGCTCGGCGTTGAAGGTATCCTCCAGCAGGGCGTAGGCGCGGCCCATCAGCGTCAGGGCGTAAGGCTCCTCCCCCGCCATCAGCACCGACTGACGCGCCGCCGCCAACCCGATTAACTCGACCTGAACGTTGTGCGCCAGACTGACCTCGGCCAGCGTTTGCCACGCCGCCAGCCGCTCCGGCGTGAGTTCCGTCACCCGCACCAGCGCCTCCAGCCCGGCCTGCACCTCCCCGGCCGCCGCCAGCGTGATGCCCAAATCCGTCAATATCGCCGGCGTATCCGGTTGCAGCGTGTTGGCTGTTTGCAGGTACGGTACGGCCTCGGCCGGTTCGCCGCGCCGGTTCCAGTGCGCTGCGGCGAACAGGTTGCCCGCCAGCGAGTTCGGGTTCAGTTGCAGGGCGGTGTGCAGGGCGGGCAGGCCCTCCTGCCCCAGTTGGTTCTGCGCCTCGCCCAGGTAGGCCCACGCTTCGGCGTAGGCCGGGTCGAGTTCCGCTGACCGCTCGAAGGCCACCGCCGCTGCGCCCCATTCCTGCTGGGCGGCAAGCGCCTGCCCGATGAGAATGGCGGCGTAGGCCGGGTCGGTGGTCGGCAGGTTGGCCTGCGCCAGCGTGGTACGCACGCTCTGGGCGGCTTCGGCGTAGGCCGGGTCCAGGTCGGCGGCGGCTTGCAGGGCGCGGTGGGCGGTTTCCGGCTGGTCGAGCGCCAGCAGCAGCCCGAGTTCAAACTGCGCCGCCGCGTTCAGGGGCTCGGCGGCGATGGCCTCCTGCAATGCCGCGATGCGCGTCGGGATATCCGCCTGCGCCGTCGGGCTGGCGGTCGCCGCCGGTTCGTCCGCCGGCGCGGCCGGGCGCGGCGCCAGCGTGGCCGCCAGCGTGATAGCCAGCATAGCCATTGCCGCCAGCGCCGGAGGAGAAAACCGCCGAGATTTCATGCTGGGATTATATGCCCGATGGGGCGGG
>CAZEQN010000293.1:0-1730 GCA_964514335.1 uncultured Anaerolineaceae bacterium | reverse complement strand
AGGTAATGCCAGCCGAAGCCCAGCCCGAGGCGGGCCGAGAGGCGGCGCAGTTCACCCACCCGAGCCCGTTCTTCATCCAGCAGGCGAACCGGCAATATCTCGAGGCGGTCAGTGGGGGCGTTGGTCATAGGAGTCTTTTCAAAACAGGACGTTCAAATCTTAATCGCTTTTTGAGGTTTACAACAGGCTCAACAACCAATTGGCGGTGCGCTGGCCGGCGGCGCCATCGGTGTAGGTACATTCACGCTCGATGAAAGCGCGCCGTTCGGCCAGTTCAGCGGACGGG
Source organism: uncultured Anaerolineaceae bacterium (assembly GCA_964514335.1). Classification (GTDB taxonomy): domain Bacteria; phylum Chloroflexota; class Anaerolineae; order Anaerolineales; family UBA11579; genus SCUK01. Next base: position 1,444 of record CAZEQN010000293.1, on the reverse strand, counting down.
TTTTCAAGATAGTAGCGGATGGCCTCGGCCAGTTCGGCTTCGGTGGCCGCGACCTTGCCCGCCCCGGATTCGATGAAGCGCAGGTGAGTGGGCCAGCCGCCAATGCGCGAGAGCGGCAGGGTGAATTTGCCCGGCCAGCCTTCGGGCGAATCAAGCACGGCGCTGACTACCGGCCGGTCGTGCAGGCTGGCCTCGACCACCATGGTGCTGTACACGGTGGTAAAGACATCCGAATAGGCCATGAAAGACGCTTTTTCCGGCATGTCTTCGCCGGAGTAATGCCCGAGTTCACCACCCAGCGCCACCGGCTCCACCACATGCACATGCGGGAGTTGGCGTGCCAGTTCACGCACGCGCTCGCGTTCGGCGGCAAAGCGCGCCACATCCATGAAATGATTCGGGTGCAGGCGTACCAGCAACTGGCAGGGCTGGCCGAGGCGGTCTTCACTGACCAGGCGCGCCAGGGCTTCGATATTCTGGATGTTGGGCGAGAAGGTGATGAAGGAGCTGGCGTAGCCAATCAGTTTGCGCTGCGGGTCAAGCCCGTGCATCTGGAAGTACTCGGGGCGCGGCAGCAACCACTCCTTGCGGAAGTAGCCATCATAAGAGGGGATGCCGCCGATGTGAATGCGGTCAGCAGGCCAGTCCGAGCCGTGCATGAGTTCGGCCTTTTGCAGTTCTGACCAGCAGGTGATAAATTGCACATCCGCCCCCGGCAGGCTGTACGACGAGGAATTATCCCAGCCGACGATGACGCTGGCGGTGGGCACGCCGCGGGCGGCCGCCTGGCGCAGCAGGTAGCGGTCCAGCCGCCAGCCGGGCGTACTGGCGACCACCAGGTCGGGCTGGTATTTATCGAACAAGTCAGTGTAGAGCGGCGGACTGAAACGGCGCTGAAGGCGCACAAGCCAGCGGCGCGCAAAACGGCTGCGGCGCAATACGGCCACCACCAGCCGCATGAGGGGAAAGAGGCGTTTGCGGCGCGGGCCGGCTTCGTCCTCGACCTGGGCGAGGAAGGCATCCACCGCCTGCAAATTAATGCGGCGCGAGGCGCCAGCCCGGCGCAGAAAATCCAGCCACCATTGGGCGCTGGGTTGGACAGTATTGAAGTAGGCGCGGGCTTCTTTAAAGCGCAGGCTTTCCACGATTAGGCCGGGCTGCCCGAAGCGGGTTTCGATTTTTTCCTTGAGGGCTTCATCGGTGAGCAGGACAACCTGCACACCGGCAGCCAGCAAAGCGGGGACGACCGCACTCTGCAGGAAGTACACAATCGCCAGACCGTGGTCAGCGCTGATAAAAAGCGTTTTGGCAGGTTTCACAATCGCCTATTGTAATCGTTTGCGGGTCACATTCAGGCCCGGTAGAGCCACTCAAAAGTCCGGTCGTACAGCCATTGGACGAGGCGGCGCAGCGGGCCGCGCAAACGGCGGGGGTTGGCGGGCGC
>CAZEQN010000292.1:0-1744 GCA_964514335.1 uncultured Anaerolineaceae bacterium | reverse complement strand
GCGTAGCTCGACTGACCAAGACCGCGCAATTAAGATTAGAGCGTAGGGAACCACTTGGCGATAGGTCGAGTGCGCGCCAAAAACGGGGGTGTACCCGGCAAGGGGGGGGCTTGTAAATTCTGATGTGAGGGCCTGTAAGGCCCGTTTGCGCGTGGCGTTTAGGTCAGGCGTGGGTTTCTTTGTCATGCCCCATGACGCGCAGGTACTGGCGGTCGAGGGCGGGGAGCAGGCTTTCCTGGCTGGAGTAGGGCGAGGGGGCGTAGCGGGTGGAGAGCACGCCGAGCTGGGTGCGCTCGCACATTTCCCAGTCCTGGCGGTTGACGGTATCCCAGAAGTCGGCGGCATCGTTGGGGTTGAAGCCGGGCTTGTTAAAGGCTTCGGGGGCGAAGAGCCACTCGCAGGTGACCAGGGTGCGGTGCAGGCCGCGCGGCCAGAGGGTGTGCAGCATGACATAATCCGGGTGGGGGCTGATGAGGGCATTGGGGAAGACGGTGTAGTAGTACACCCGGCCGAGGTCGTCGCCCTGCAGGCCGGGCAGCGGGTCGGCGGCGCGCTGGGTGCTGATGGTCAGGCTGGGGTAGTTCATGTTCATGTAGCCGCCGAGGAACGGGCCTTCGGTCAGGTCGTTCATGCCGCCGAGATAGGGCGTGCGGTCGGCGAGGTCGGGGTGGACGAGCGGGCAGTGGTAGCACTCGGAGTAATTCTGGGCGATGATTTTCCAGTTGGCGGCCACATCGTAGAGCACTTTGCGGGCGGTGCGCAGGCGGCCCATGTCCCACTTTTCAAAGCGGGTGATGAGCGGGGCGAACCATTCCTCAAAGGGCTGGGGCTCGGGGTGCAGGTTGATGAACAGGAAGCCCGCCCATTCGACCAGATGCGCTTCGTGGAGGGGGTAATCGGCGCGGTCAAAGTCCGGCACGGTATCCATGTGCGGCGCGCCGATGAGACGGCCATCCAGGCCGTAAGTCCAGGCATGGTAGGGGCATTGGATGGATTGCGAAAGCTGGCCGTGTTCTTCCAGGCACAGGCGCGTGCCGCGGTGGCGGCAGACGTTGAAGAAGGCGTGGGCGCGGCCGTCCTTGTCGCGGGTGACGATGAGGCTCTCGCCGCCGATATCCAGCAGGAAGTACTGGCCGGGCTGCTCGATTTGCCCGGCGCGGCCGGCGCACAGCCAGTGGCGGCTGAAGATGCGCTCGAACTCAAGGCGGTAGATGTCCTCGGAGGTGAAATACTGGCGGGCGAGGGTACGGGCGCCGGCCTTGAAGGATGCGGCGGTGCGGACGAAGTCGGTCATGGGTGGCCTCCTGTGAAACGAAACCGGTCAGGGGGTGGTGAGGTACTGGTGCAGCAGAGTCTGGAAGTGGTGGACGCCGTTTTCGCGGCGGGCCGAGAAGCGCCCCTGGTTGTAACTGGCGGAGCGCAGGCCGCGCTGCACGGCTTCGCAGATTTCAATGTCCTCGTGCTGCACCTGGTCGCTGAAGGCGATGGACTGCTGCATGCTCTCCCAGCCGGCGCCGCTGCCGGGCTGGCGGAAGTACCATTCAAAAATGGTCAGGGTGCGCTGGTGGTCGAGCGGCAGGATGATGTTGAGTTGCAGGTTGTCCGGGTAAAAGTTTAGCATGACGTTGGGGAAAACCCAATAGTAGAGGGCCTGCTCCTCGGCCGCACCGCGCAGCAGGCGGCGGTCGGGGTGGTGGCCGGCAGGCGGTTCGGCGGTCGGGCGCATGGGGGCGTGCTGTTTGGA
>CAZEQN010000291.1:0-1765 GCA_964514335.1 uncultured Anaerolineaceae bacterium | reverse complement strand
CCGCGCCCGGAGGCGGTGTTGGATGCGTTGATGGCGTTGCAGCGCCGGATTCAGAAGTTCGGCAAAGAAAGGGTTATTGTGAAACGACAGCCGGGTGGGGATGAAAACTTCCACGAAAATCTCATGCTGGTAGGCCAGTTCCAGCGCCGCCCGGCGCGCCAGTTCGGCGGCATAGCCATAGGCTGTAAGCGTCAGCATCGGCGGTGGCGCGCCCGCAATGCGCAAACTGTAGGCCGGGGCGTAATCGCCTTCAATTGTGAGTTCGGTCAGGTCAAACTCCGGCAGGTCGGCTGCCGCCCGTACCAGTTCCAGATATTGCAGCTTGTTTTCGATGAACAACACCGGGCCAGAGTCGTGACAAATGGCCCGGTAGAGCAACTCACCCGGGTCACCCAGCGCGGCCGGGGCCAGCACCGTCAGGCCCGGGATACCCAGAAAGTGTTTTTCCAAACTCTGGCTGTGGGTGGGGCCGTAGCCGCGCCGCCCGCCCATCGGCGTGCGGATGACCAGCGGCACAGCCAGCGCGCCACCGTACATCCAGCCGAACTTGGTGATGCTGTTCAGCAGCTGGTCCATCACCAGCGTGACGAAGTCGCCGAACATAATTTCCACCACCGGCTTCAGACCGCGCAGGGCCAGCCCGCCCGCCATGCCGGCCAGCCCGGCTTCAGATACTGGTGAGGTGAACACCCGCTCCGGATACTGGCTGGAAAGCCCGCGCACGACCTTGAATGCCCCGCCGTACGGGTCGAGGACGTCCTCGCCCAGCAGCAGTACGCTCTCATCTGCGGCAAAGGCGCGTTGCAAGCCGGCGTTGAGAGAGTCCAGCACACTGGTCATGCGCCCTCCGGCATCGGTTCGGCTTTGGCGGCTGCAAAGGCGGCCGCGACTTCATCCGCGACTTCTTGTTCAATGGCGGCGCTCTCGTCCACCGCCAGCCGTGCCGCATGAATGCGGACCGGGTCGCGCTCGGCGCGCATCTGTTCAACCAGTTCCGCCGGGCGGGTGTCATCGCCCTTGCTGTGTGGGCCAAAACGGCAGGTGTGCAGCACCAGCGCCCGCGGCCCGGGAGTGGTGCGCATGTCAGTCAAGAGCTCGCCCGCTACAGGCAGAATTTCCAGTACATCGCTGCTGTCCAGTTGACGGGTGGGGATGCCAAAGGCCTCAAAGCGGGCCGGGATGCTGCCCGCCAGCGCCAGTTCAATCGGCGTGGTCTGGGCGATGCGATTGTTTTCCACCACATACAGCGCCGGCGCACCCCACAGGGCGGCCATGTTGAGCGACTCATACAGCACGCCTTCGCCCAGCGTGCCATCCCCGATGAAGCAAATCGCCAGCGCGCCCGTGCCTTTGAGTTTCTCGGCCAGAGCCGCCCCGGCCGCCGCCGGGGCGGTGCTGCCCAGAATGCCGTTGGAATAGAAGTCGCGCCAGTGGATGTGCTGCGAGCCGCCCCGTCCACCGCTCACGCCGCTGGTTTTGCCCATCAGCTCGGCGAACAGGCCGCGCAAATCCCCGCCATAAGCAATGAAATGGCCGTGGCAGCGGTGATTACTGAAGACCACATCCCCGTCCTTCAGGTGGGTCAGCACGCCCACGGCGTTGGCTTCCTGCCCGATGGAGGTGTGGGTGGTGCCGTAGAACACCCCGCTGGCGAATTCGTCCAGCACGGTTTCTTCAAAACGGCGGATGCGGTAGAGGCCGCGATAGAGGGCGAGATTATCCGACATAACTTTGGAATTATAAGGCGCGAAGGTGGAAATAAAGA
>CAZEQN010000290.1:0-1794 GCA_964514335.1 uncultured Anaerolineaceae bacterium | reverse complement strand
TTGGTGGGGGTGCAGGCGATGGCCTGCGCGCCATTGTGGGCGCTGACCCAGCGCGGAGCGGCCGGGCTGGGGTTCATCAGCGAAGGCGAAACGCTGGCGGAAGGCGTGCGGGTGCGCACCCCTGTACGCGGCGATGCCCTGCTGCAACTCGGCCAGAACCAGCCGATTCACTTTCTGGCAGTGGAAGAAGAGGACATCCTGCCGGGGCGTGACCAACTGGCGCGTTTGGGGTTTTATGTAGAGCCGACCTCGGCGATTGTTTGGAAGGCCCTGCAACTGATACTGGAGCAGGCGCGCGACCCGGTGGTAGTGGTATTGACCGGGCACGGGCTGAAAGCGCACTAAGGCGCGGCAAGAAGGAGAACGAAATGGAAAAGGTCGTCATCACCGGGTTGGGGGCGGTATCGCCAGTAGGCAACAACGCCAGCGAAACCTGGCAGAACATCCGCAATGGCGTGAGCGGCGTGGCGCCAATCACGCTCTTTGATTCAACCGATTATCTGGTGAAAGTGGCGGCCGAGGTCAAGAACCTCAATTTTGAAGAATATATTCCGGCGCGCGAAGTTCGGCGGCGCGACCGCTATGAGTTGTTCGCGGCGATTGCGGTAATGGAAGCGCTGAAACACAGCGGCCTGACCGTGACGGAAACCAACGCCGGGCGCATCGGGGTGGTGATTTCCTCGGCGATTGGCGGCCTGACCTCGCTGGAAGAAAACCACCGCGACCTGCTGCGGGAAGGGCCGCGCAAGGTCAGCCCGTTTCTGATTCCGATGTTGATGTCCAATGGCGCTTCGGGCCTGGTGGGAATTGACCACGGGCCGCAGGGGCCGGCTTTCAGTGTGGCCTCGGCCTGTGCCTCCGGGCAGGATGGCATCGGCATGGCGTGGCTGATGTTGCGGGCGGGTATGATTGATGTGGCGATTGCCGGCGCCAGCGAAAGTACGATTTCGCCGGTGGGCGTGTCTTCGTTTGACCGGCTGGGGGCGTGCTCGCGGCGCGGGGTGGGCGAAGGCGCGCCGGCCCCGTTTGACAAGGACCGCGACGGGCTGGTTGTGGGCGAGGGCTGCGGCCTGCTGGTGCTGGAAACCGAGAGCCACGCCCGCGGGCGCGGAGCCGAGATTTTAGCGGAGCTGGCGGGCTACGCCTCCACGGCGGATGCCTTTCACATCACCGCCCCGCATGAGCAGGGGTTGGGCGGGGCCAAGGCGATGCGCCAGGCGCTGGAAACGGCCAAAATCAATTTAGATGAGGTGGATTACATCAGCGCCCACGGCACGGCCACTCCGCTGAACGACAAGTCTGAAACGGCGGCGATTAAAGCGGCCTTTGGCGAGCAGGCCTACAAGCTGGCGATTTCCTCGACCAAGTCCATGACCGGGCATATGATGGGCGCCACCGGGGCGCTGGAGACGCTGCTGTGCGTGCAGGCGATTCGCGATGGCGTGGTGCCGCCGACGATTAACTACCGCACGCCAGACCCGGAATGCGACCTGGACTATGTGCCGAATGAGGCGCGCCAGAAACCGGTGAAGGTGGCGATGTCGAATGCCTTTGGCTTTGGCGGGCATAATGCTGTGCTGGTGGTGCGGGAGTACAAGTAGGGAGGCAGGTAGGACAGGTAGACAAGTACACAAGTATCAGGTACACAGGGGGCAGGTAGACAGGTATCAGGTACACAGGTATCAAGGGGGAGCGGGAAAGTAGATTCACGCTGGATTTAAACCAACCTATCAGGGGGTTTTACTTGTTTACTTGTTTACTTGTTTACTTGTTTACTTGTTTACTTGTTTACTT
>CAZEQN010000289.1:0-1798 GCA_964514335.1 uncultured Anaerolineaceae bacterium | reverse complement strand
ACAAGTAAACAAGTAAACAAGTAAACAAGTAAACAAGTAAACAAGTAAACAAGTAAACAAGTAAACAAGTAAAGCACCCTGATAGGATGTTTTGAAAATCCGTGCGACTCTACCTGCCTGCTCCCCCTTGAACCCTGTGTACCTGATACCTGTCTACATGTATACCTGTATACCTGCCCCCCAATGGTACAATCCCGCCGATTGGCCGAACACAGGAGAATAACCGCATGAACGAAGCCGTAATTATTGATGCCGTCCGCACGCCGATTGGCGCGCTGGGCGGAGCGCTGGCCGCTGTCCGGCCGGATGATTTGGGCGCGCTGGTTCTGAAGGCGCTGGTCGAACGCACCGGGCTCGACCCGGCCCTGGTCGAAGAGGTCTACATGGGCTGCGCCAACCAGGCCGGCGAAGACAACCGCAATGTCGCCCGCATGGCGGCGCTGCTGGCGGGCTTCCCGGTTGAGGTCGCGGCCGTCACGGTTAACCGCCTGTGCGCCAGCGGGCTGAATGCCGTCAACACCGCCGCCCGCGCCATCAAGGCCGGGGAGGGCGAAATCTACATTGCCGCCGGGGTCGAGAGCATGAGCCGCGCCCCCTACTCGGTGCCCAAAGCCGAGGCCGGTTACCAGTTTGGCAATCAGACCCTGTGGGATACGGCCCTTGGCTGGCGTTACCCCAATGCGCAACTCAAAGCGATGTACGAAAACGAGAGCATGGGCGAAACCGCCGAGAACATCTACGACCAGATGCCGATTTCACGCGAGGAGCAGGACCGCTTCAGCGCCCAGAGCCACCGGCGCGCTCTGGCGGCGATGGACAGCGGCAAATTCGCCGAGGAAATCGTGCCGGTCAGCATCCCCCAGCGCAAGGGTGACCCAATCCTCGTGGATACGGATGAACGGCCGCGCCGCGACACCACCGCCGAGAGCCTCGCTAAACTGCGCCCGGCTTTCCGCAAGGATGGCACTGTCACTGCTGGCAACTCCTCCGGCCTGAACGATGGCGCCGCGGCGGTGCTGGTGATGAGCGCCGCCAAAGCCCGCGATCTCGGCCTGAAGCCGCTGGCGCGCATCGTCGCCGGGGCGGCCGCCGGGGTGAGCCCGCGCACCATGGGCCTCGGCCCGGTACCTGCCACCCGCAAGGCCTTGCAACGCGCCGGCCTGACGCTGGCGGACATCGGCCTGGTGGAGTTAAACGAAGCGTTTGCGGTGCAGTCGCTGGCCGTATTGCAGGAACTCGGTCTGTCGGAAGAGATTACGAATGTGAACGGCGGGGCGATTGCGCTCGGCCACCCGCTGGGCATGTCCGGGGCGCGGCTGGTGGGTACGCTGGTACACGAGATGCGCCGCCGCGCCGCCGGCGCCCCGCGCCCCTTCTACGGGCTGGCGACGCTGTGCGTGGGCGTCGGCCAGGGCGAAGCGACGGTCCTGGAGTGGGTGGGGGATTAGGGGAGTACTTCGAGCAATGGCTTGCTTGGTCTGTTTAAATGACTCACACCTATTATGTCTACATCCTCTCCAGCAAAGGGAATACGCTGTACACGGGGATGACGAATGACCTCGCTCGCCGGTTGCAGCAGCATAAGACCGGGCAAGGAGGTACATTCACGCGCCGATATTCGATTGGCCGGCTGGTGTATTATGAGGAATATGGGGACGTGTATGATGCTCTGGCGCGTGAAAAGCAAATCAAGGGCTGGACGCGGGCAAGGAAGTTAGAGTTGGTGGAAACGCTCAATCCGAAGTTTGAGGATTTGAGCACAGGATGGTTTGAAGAGTAAGAGAATCTTTTCTGATTG
>CAZEQN010000288.1:0-1831 GCA_964514335.1 uncultured Anaerolineaceae bacterium | reverse complement strand
CCCGGAATATCGCGGCGAACTCTTCACCATTTATCTGCTGGCTGAACATCAGCGCGCCGGTCTGGGCCGGCAGTTGTTTCTGGCCGCCGTCACTGGTCTGGTGGAACGCAATTTGAACTCGATGGTGATGTGGATGCTGAAAGCCAACCCCAACCGGCCCTTTGCCGAGCGGCTGGGCGGCGAGAACATCGCCAGCAAGAATTATGAGATTGGTGCGCAGGTGCTGGAGGCGGTGGCCTACGCCTGGAAAGACCTGCGCCAATTCCAAACCCCGAGAAAAGAATCAGGAGATTGACATGCTGAAAGAATTTCGCGAATTTGCCCTCAAGGGCAATATGCTGGACCTCGCCATTGGCATTATTCTGGGGGCCAACTTCAATTCCATTGTCGATTCGCTGGTCAAGGATATCATCATGCCGCCCCTCGGCCTGTTGCTGGGCGGGGCAGATTTCTCCCAGCTCTATTTGCTGCTTAAGGCGGGTGAAGTCGCCGGGCCGTACGCCACGCTGGCGGCTGCGCAGGCGGCGGGCGCGGTGACCCTGAATTATGGCGCCTTCGTGAATGTACTGGTCAATTTCCTGATTATGGCCTTTACGCTTTTCTTCATTGTGCGCGGCATCAACCGCCTGCGCGGTCCGGAAAAGCCCACCGCAGAATAAATCAGCATCGCTTTTTTGAGCGCGCTTTTCTGCCGGAGTCTATAATCTGGTATGGAACTTGCTCTGGAGAATACGAATCCGCAATCATGAGATGCGGTGGTGGAGGTTGATATGCAGCGAAAAACGATTCTTACTCGCCTGATTTTGCTGGGTCTGTTGCTGGCTGTCGGATTCGGCAGTACCCTGGAAGCCGTGGCCCAGGAAACGGGCACAAAGAAAGAAACCCAGGCGATTGAGGCCGGCAACAATTATGACATGTCAATTGGCCGGGCTGGCATCTACTTGAGCGAAACGCTGATGACTGGTACGGCCGTGCTTTCTCGCTTTGATGCCCCCAAGGCCCACAAGGTTGAATGTGAGCCGGAATTGCCGCCGGATGAATGCGGCTCGCGTCTCATCATGTGGCAGCAGCAAATGCTGGAGTTTCATGTGTACCGGGGCGATGAAGGTTCGGATGAATATGCGTTTGTGCGCGGTCTCGGCTATGTTTATTTCAACCTGGACCTGCAAACCCGCCGCCTGTGGGAAAGCAACGACGACGGCCGCATGAGCATCTATTGGTGGGATGTCTTCAACAATAAGTGGGTGAAATGCCCTACCTTTCTGCGCCGGGATGCCAGCGCCCCCCAGGGCCGCCTCGTATGCTATATGGAAGAATTCGGCACCTATGGCCTGGGCATTCGCCAGGAAAATATCCTCATCAAGCTGATTAAGCTGGGCATCATTACCGTAACGCCTACCCCCTAACGCAGTATAAACCCTGTGCTTCAAACTGGCCGCCCCCTGGTGGCCAGTTTTGTTTCTCCGCCGTGCAACCCGGCGGCGCTACTTGCGTATATACTGATACGAGGAGCCAAGCATTCGATGAACGCACACCCTGATGAGGGTCTCTGGCTGGAAGCCGCCCGCGCCGGCGACGACGATTCTTTTGCCCTGCTGGTAGAGGCGTACCAACGGCCGGTGTACAACCTGTGCTACCGCATGCTGGGCAATGCCGGAGATGCCGAAGACGCCGCCCAGGAGACGTTCATCCGCGCCTACCGGGCGCTGGGCAGTTATGACCGCGAGCGCAAGTTTTCCACCTGGATCTTGAGCATCGCCTCCAATTACTGCATAGACCAGCACCGCCGCCGCCGCTTGCAGACTTTCTCGCTGGACGGGCTGCCAAACCC
>CAZEQN010000287.1:0-1854 GCA_964514335.1 uncultured Anaerolineaceae bacterium | reverse complement strand
CGGTGCGGCACAGTACAATGCCCTGCGCCCCGTAGGCGCGGGCGCGGCGGGCATCCGCCTGGTAATCGGCATTCGCCCACACTTGCAGGCCGCTGCGCACATTGCCGGTGCGCGCATCGGCGCGGGCCGCGGCCTCATCCGCCCAACCCAGCAGCGTCAGCAGGTCGGTCTGTTCTTCCAGGTCCGGGCTGCTGGCGGCCAACTGGCCGAGGAACACTTCGCCCGTGGTGCCATTCACCGAGAGCCACTCGCCCTCTTTCACGGTCTTGTCGCCGGCCGTCATCGTGCGGGCTTCCAGGTTGATGCGCGCCGCCGCCGCCCCCACCACGCACGGCACGCCGAACTGGCGCGCCACCACCGCCGCGTGGCTGGTGGCCCCGCCCTCACTGGTCAGGATACCTTTGGCCGCCAGCATCCCGTGGACATCATCCGGCTTGGTGAAGGGCCGCACCATGATGACCGCCTGGCCGTGTTCCTTGGCCATGCGCTCGGCGGTGTCGGCATTGAAATAGGCCTGCCCCACCGCCGCCCCCGGGCTGGCGTTCACGCCGCTGCAAAACAGGCGGCCTTCGGCTTTGGCCTGCTGCTCGGCGGCGCGCTCAAACTGCGGGTGCAACAGCACGTTCACCTGCTCCGGCGTCACCCGCAGCAGCGCCTGCTCTTTGGATATCAGGCCTTCGTCCGCCATATCCACCGCGATTTTGACCGCCGCCCGGGCGGTGCGTTTGCCGGTGCGGGTCTGGAGCATCCACAATTTGCCCTGCTCAATCGTGAATTCCACGTCCTGCATGTCCTGGTAATGGGCTTCCAGTTTGGCGCAGATGGCGAGGAACTCGGCGTAGGCCTCCGGCAGGTCCTTTTGCAGTTGGGCAATCGGCAGGGTGTTGCGGATGCCCGCCACCACATCTTCGCCCTGGGCGTTGATGAGATAGTCGCCATACAGGGCGCGTTCGCCGGCGGCCGGGTCGCGCGTGAAGGTCACGCCGGTGGCGCTGGTCTCGCCCATGTTACCGAAAACCATCGTGCAGATATTGACCGCCGTGCCGAGGTCATGCGGGATGCGGGCGGCGTTGCGGTAATCCACCGCCCGCTTGCCGTTCCACGAGCGAAAGACCGCTTCAATGGAAAGGCGCAGTTGTTCGTAGGGGTCCTGCGGAAAATCAAAGCCCTTGTGGTTCTTGACCACCGCCTTGAATTCCCCGGTAATCGCCTGCCAGTGCTCGGCGGTCAGTTCCGTATCGGCCTTGAAGCCGAGTTTATGCTTCCAGGCATCCAGGATATCTTCAAAGTCTTCGTCCGGGATGTCCAGCACCACCGAGCCGAACATCTGCACCAGGCGGCGGTAGCAGTCGTAGGCGTAGCGCGGGTCACCGGTCAGGGCCGCCAGCCCGGCGGCGGTTTCATCCGTCAGGCCGATGTTCAGCACGGTATCCATCATGCCCGGCATCGAGAATTTTGCCCCGGAGCGGCAGGACACCAGCAGCGGGTTCTGCGGCGAGCCAAACACCTTGCCGGTCGCCTGTTCGGTGGCCTGCATCGCCGCCAGCACTTCAGGCCACAGGCTTTCGGGGAACTGGTTGGCGTTGGCGAGGTAGGCGTTGCAGGCTTCGGTGGTCACAGTGAAGCCGGGCGGCACCGGCACGCCGATGCGCGTCATCTCGGCCAGGTTCACGCCCTTGCCGCCCAGCAGGGCCCGCGCCCCCTCAAAACCGCCAGCCTTCTTTTCAGCGCGGTCCAGTTCATTGAAGCGGTACACCCATTGGGCTTTTTTCATGGCTTGGTCTCCTAATCAGGCTGACAAAATAATTGCACAGAATTACTCCAATTATCCTTGTTCAGTATGCTGGAATCAAG
>CAZEQN010000286.1:0-1942 GCA_964514335.1 uncultured Anaerolineaceae bacterium | reverse complement strand
CCAGCAATTCCGCGACCGGCAATCCCTTCGGCGCGGTCGGTGCGGCTTCTGCCACCGGCGGGGCGGGTGGCGCAGCAGCGAGCGCAGCAGCGGGTGCAGAAACAGGCGCAGCCACTATCGGGGCCTGCGCTGCCAGCCCCGCATCCGGCCCGGCCAACAGCCGGCCAGACAAACTAACCAGCAACGGCATGGCCGCCAACTGCGCGATACGCACCCAGGCGGGTATGTCGCCGGCGTTGGGCGCCGCCAGTTGCGCCAGCACCCCAAAGAACAACACCACCAGCATCGCCAGGCCCGCGCCCCAGCCCTGTGGGCGGCGCGTCAGCAAAGCCAGTTCGCCGGCCAGAATCAAGGCCAGCGCCAATCCTTCCAGCAGAAAAGACAGCGTCGAAAAATTCAGCCCGCCCATCTGGCCGCGACCTGCCCAATAAAACGCAGTCAACGCCGTTGTCAGCGCTACCACTGCCCCCGCCAGCATCGCCGCCGCATCCAGCAGCCCGCGGCTGGAATCCGGCGCCAGCCACAACCAAAGAATGACAACCAGACTCAAAACCCCCACGCCGCGGTCCAGAACCGGCAGGATTAAGTCCAGCCCGGCCACGCTCTGCACGGCAAAACCAGCCGCCAGAAACAACAACCCGCGCAAAGCCAGCAAAGCGCCCAGCCCCAGCGCCATGCGGCCGCGTTTTTCTGCTACCCGTTCGTCGGCTTGGTTCAATACCGCCTGTAAAGCCCCCAAAAGAGTAAATGCAAGCACAAGGTGGTATGCCAGGCTGCCCGTCGGGCTGGTAATGAGTTCTATTAGTGCGTTCAAAGCCAGCCTCACCCAGGCGCGGTCAGTCCATTGACCGGTCTGTGAAAACTAAAAAATTATAGCATGCGGCCATTTACCGCCGCATTCTAAAAACATGCGGGCTTTATGCCGATTCGTGCACATTCGGTTGCAATCCGCGGGCCAACCCCGCCCTGCTTGACAGGCCGCGCGCCACTGGCTATAATCCCCAGCCTACTGCGGGTGTAGCCAAGTGGTAAGGCAGTAGCTTCCCAAGCTACCATCCACGGGTTCGAATCCCGTCACCCGCTCTCACGCTGCCCATTCAGGCAGCGTGTTTCCTTAACCCCTACTCACCGCGCCCGCCGTCTTTACCAACTTGCCATAGCGCCCAAACCCTGCTACCATCAGGCCAATCAATCTGACCACCAAACAATGAATTGGCTATGCGCAAATCCATTCCCTCCTCTTTCCTTCTTCTGTTAATTGCCAGCCTGCTGTTGGGCGCCTGCGCCCCGACCACCCCGGACCCCCAAGCCCTGCTACCCACGATTCAGGCCGCCGCCAGCGCCACGCTCGGCGCCCAGCTCTCTGCTACTCAAATCGCCCAAACCACCCAGGCGGCTCAAAATCAGGCCCTTCTCTCCACGGAAGCCGCCCAGACCCAAGTCGCTCTGGCCGTCAGCCAGACCGCCGCCGCCAGCATCACCCCCAGCGTCACCCCGCCCGCCACGCTCATCGGTATCCTCCAGCCGGATGCTCCCCAACTCTCCCTGACCGCCCTGACCGCCATCAACTGTCGTTTTGGGCCCTCCACCGGGCTGGCCGTACTCGCCCAGCTGGAGCCCAATCGCCCCTATCCCATTCTTGGCCGCAACTCCGCCAATAATTGGGTTCAGATAGACACCGAAGCTACCTCCTGCTGGGTCGCCATTACCAGCAACGTCCAGATCGATGGCGATGTCACTCGTCTCGCCCTGGCCCCCACCCCGGTCTTCCCCAGCCCCACCCCCGGCCCCACGGAGGCCCCCGGCTTCCGCACTGCCCGCCCCATCATGACGGATTGCGAAGGGCTGAACTATCTCGCCATTGCCGTACAACCCACCGGGGGGCTCTCCTTCTCAAGTGGCTCGGTAACCGTTTTCCAGCAATCCGATGGCGCCCAGGTTG
>CAZEQN010000285.1:0-1948 GCA_964514335.1 uncultured Anaerolineaceae bacterium | reverse complement strand
ACCAATGTGGCCCACAACCTGCTGGCCGCCGGCGGGCCCGCGGTAATGCGTCTGGCGCGCCCGCACGCCCGCACCGCCCTGCGCCTGCGCCCGCTCTCCGCCGCGGCCTGGGCTGGCTGGGCGGCCTCGTGGTTGCCAGCCGGCTGGCGCGCCGGGCTGGCGGGCTGGTTGCGGCGGCGGCGTTTCCGCCAACCGCCTGTATAATGCAGGGCGCATGTCTTCCCCCAAACCTTCTATTCTATTGCTCGGTTCGCAGATGGCCCAGGCGGGCGCCCAGGAAGTGTTGCTCACCCAGGCGCGCTGGTTCCATGCCCAGGGCTACCCGGTAACCGCGGCCTTCTTTTATGACCGCGATGGCCTGGCCGCGGGCTGGCAGGCCGCCCATCCGTTTCCAGTCATCAGTCTGGACGCCTGGGCGCAGGGCTTGCCGCTCTGGCGTAAGGCCGCCCGCCTGCTGGCCGGGTTTGGCCGCCTGTGGCGGCTGCTGCGCCGCCAACGGTTTGAGATTATCGAAACCTTTACGCCCGACAGTGACCTCGCTGGCCTCCCGCTGGCGTGGCTGACGGGCGTACCGGTGCGGGTCGCCACCCATCATGGCTATATCGAGGGCATGGGCTGGCTCAAAATGCACCTGCACGGCCTGCTGGTAAACTCCGGCCTCGCCCAGCGGCTGGTGGCTGTCTCGGAGCAGGTGCGCGCGCTTGCCGTACAGCAGGAAGGCGTGCAACCGGCCCGCGTACAGGTGATTCGCAATGGCATCCAGCCAGTGGCTGTGCCGACCCCGGCAGGTCGGGCTCGTTTGCGGGCCGAGCTGGCCGTGCCGCCCGATGGCTTGCTGGTATTCAATGCCGCCCGTTTCACTTCCCAAAAAGGCTATGCACATCTTCTTGCCGCGGTTCCGGCGGTGCTGGCGGCCTGCCCCCAAACCGTCTTCGCTTTTGCGGGCGAGGGTCCCTTGTGGGCCGAGATGCAGACCCTCGCACAGGAATTGGGCATTTCCGGGCAGGTGCGGTTTCTGGGTGTGCGCCGCGATGTGCCCGATTTGCTCGGCGCGGCGGACGTCTTTGTGATGTCTTCGCTTTCGGAAGGTCTGCCGATGGCCCTGCTGGAAGCGATGAGCGCCGGACTGCCCTGCGTGGTGACCGCCCTCGAGGGCATCCGCGAAGTCGTACAGCATGGCTATAATGGATGGCTGGTGCCGCCCGGCGATTCTGATACCCTGGCGACCGCCCTGATTGAAGTGCTAAACGATTCGGAGTTGCGGGCACGCTTGGGCGCGGCTGCCCGCGGCACGCTATTGGAGAACTACACTGTGGACCGTATGTGCAGGGAATATGAAGCCGTCTTTCTAAGCCTGATACCGGGAGCGCGCCAGTGAAGGACCGTTTGCGCGCCTTTGTCTATGCTGCCGTGTTGGTTGTGTTAGCCCTCGCTCTGGCCGAAGTCGCCCAGGCGGGCTGGGCTTCCGGCCATGACATCCTGCGCTATTCGTTTAAATGGGCCGTGACCCTCGTGGGCTTTATCGTCGGGTTTGGCCTCCTGGCAGCGCTCGCCTGGGCCGCTCTCTACCGGGCCGAATGGCTGGCGGGCCGCCTGGCACGCCTGAATCCGCCGCGCACCCCGGGGCTCATCGCCCTCGCCCTGCTGGTCTTGCCGGCCTGGTTGCTGCTCTATTCCCCCTGGGGCGACTTGTTCAACGGCTTCTTCTTCCGCCTGACCCTTTTTCTGGCCGCCTGCGGGCTGGCGGCGCTGTTCTGGACTCCCCGCCCCAGCCTGCCCGGTTGGGAAACCCTGCTGCTGGTCGGCCTGCTGTGTGGCAGCCTGTTCTCACTGGCCAAATTGTTCGTCAATGTCACCGACTTTCCCTTTTCACTCGCCTGGTCGGAAGGCAACCGCCTGTACGACTATTCCGCCCTGTGGGGGCGTGACCTCTACAATTACCCCGCCG
>CAZEQN010000284.1:0-1959 GCA_964514335.1 uncultured Anaerolineaceae bacterium | reverse complement strand
TCGGGTTCCAGGCAGAGAACGCCGACATTGGTATAGCCGAAATCGCTGTGCAGCCGGGTCGCGACGAGCTGGCAGAGTTCGGATACATCCAGCAGGCCGCTTAAGTCGCGACCAAGGCTGTTGAGCAGGGTGAGGTGGCGGGCGTGTTTTTGTTCGGTGGCGCGGGCGCGCAGGCGTTCAATCACCACCGTCATCTGCCCGGCCAGGGTGGTGAGCAGGCGTTCATCATTGGGGGTGAAGGCAGCCGGGGTGTGGCTTTCGGCGTTGACCACGCCAATGATTTTGCGCCCGGCTTTGAGGGGTACGCACAACTCGGATTGTGCGCCGCCATCCAGCCGGATGTAGGTTGGGTCCGTGGCGACATCATCAATGCGCACCGCCTGACCGGTACGGAACACGAGGCCGGTTATGCCTTCATCAATTTCAATGCGCCAGTTGCCGAGGTCGGTCGGGGCGCGGTAGGAGGGGTGGGCGATGAGGGCGTTTTCGGCGGGGTCATGCAGCAAAATGCCAAAATTATCCGGGTAGAAAAGTTGCGAGATGAGTTCGGTGGCGGCGGCGATGAAGTCGTTCTCATCGGTGGCCTGGCTGCCGACGTTGGCGAGGGTGTGGAGGGCGCTTAATTCATCCAACTGGCGGCGGGTGGCTTCAAACAGGCGCGCATTTTCAATGGTGGCGGCGGCCTGGCTGGTGAAGGTTTCGGCGAGGATAATTTCCTGTTCCTCAAACTCACGCGGCGGGCCAAGGTCTTCCAACTCCACCAGACCGATGACTTCGCCTTTGGTGGTGAGCGGCAGAACCAGCATGCTGGCAATGCCGGTTTCATCCATGATTTTGCGGGTGGCGGGGGGCAGGTCCGGGCTGGTGCGGTTGGCCTGGAGGGTGAGATTCTGGGTGAGGCTGCGGGCGGCGAGGGGGATGCGGTCCAGCGGAATGGGCTGGTACCAGTCTTCGGTCAGTACCCGGTCGCTGACGCTGAAAAAGACCTGCATCAGGATGGTATCGTGGGCGCGATCCCACATGGAGATGGCACAGGAATCGACTTCCAGCAGGAGGGCGAGTTGTTCGGCAAAGCTTTCCAGGACTTCGTTAAGGTCGAGGCTGGAAGTGGTGTTGGCGGCGGCGGCGTTCAGGGCAGAGAGCTGGCGGGCGCGGCCCTGCTCGGCGGCCAGCAGGCGTTCGCGTTCGGTTTCGGTTTGCTTGCGTTCGGTGATGTCATGAATGGTGGCGACCACGCCGAGGACTTCGCCTTCCGGGCTGGCGAGCGGGCTGTAGGTGCCCTGGGTCCAGCCGGTGTTACCGGTCTGGGGTACAAAATAGGGGATGTCTGAAGAGCGCACGGTTTCGCCCTGCAGGACGCGCTGCAGGAGGGTGAGCAGGCCCTGGTCGGCGAGGTGCGGAAAGACTTCGGTGGCGGACTTGCCGAGGACATCCCGGCTTTTGAGGCCGGTGATTTCTTCCATGAACTGGTTCCACACCAGAAAGCGCAGTTGCTGGTCATAGACGGCGACGCCTTCCTGAACGCTTTCAATGATGTTGGCGTTCAGGAGTTTGGACTGGCCGAGGGCGGCTTCGACGCGTTTGCGCTCGGTGATGTCTTCCAGACTGCCTTCGATGTAGCGCGGCCGCCCGGCTTCGGCCACCATACGGGCATTGATGTTGACCTGGATTTCGGAGCCATCGTAGCGGCGCAGGGATACTTCCAGGTTGCGGGTTACCGGGTTGCTTAGGAAGGCGTCCAGAGCACGGGCGCGGTCTTCCCGGCTGGGGTAAAGCGCATCCACCGGGGTGTTGAGCAGGGTTTCACGGTCAGGGTAGGCCAGCAGGTCCACCATGGCGAGGTTGGCATCCAGCAATTTGCCTTCCGGGGTGGAACGGTAGAGGCCGATGGGCACGCCATCAAACAGGCTGCGGTAACGGGCTTCGGCTTCGGCCAGGGCGCGGCGTTGTTCGCCGCGT
>CAZEQN010000283.1:0-1985 GCA_964514335.1 uncultured Anaerolineaceae bacterium | reverse complement strand
GACGCCGTGGAGCGTTGCCTCGGTATGGTCGGCAGCATCCTGCCCAGCGAACTGGACCTGGAACGCCAGCAGGCCGAGGTAGAAGCGGAAGAAGAGCGCGAGGCGCGCGGCCTGGCCGATTTGGTGGCTGACCTGCGCACCGAGTTGGCGGCCAAAGCGGTGCTGCTGGTGGGTGACCGCGGGCAGGCGCTGGTCCGCGCTGGCACCGTGCCCAATCCGGATATTGAAGCCCAGGTACTGCCCAACCTGCTGCCGACCTTTATCGCCAGTCTTAAGATCGCCCGTTACCTGGGTAAGGCCCGCCCGGAAAGCCTGTACACTTTGCAGGGCGAGGCCTACAGCCTGGCCTTGAGCCATGTGGGCGATGGCTACGCTCTGGTGGCGGTGTTGGATGACCTGCCAGCCGACGCGTTGCCGAAAATCGCCAAGGGGCTGTTTGGGGCGGCCCAGGAAGTCTTGCAGCACCTCGCCAAACTGGGGGTCGCGCCGGCCAGCGCCGAACCTGAACCGGAGCCGGAACCCGAGCCGGAAGACCTGCCGATTGACGCCGAACTGGATGCGCTGTTCAGCAAACCGGCCGCCGTCAAAGCCAGCGATGCAGATGCCTTCTGGGAGAGCAGCAGCCAGAAGGCAGCCTCCCCGAGTGTGGCGAGTGGCGACGCGCTTTCCTATGACCAGGCGCTGCAATTGGGGTTGGCCCCGCCTGAATCCTGATCCGCTAATAATTGAGAGGTTAAGTCCATAGACTAATTTGTCATTGCGAGGAGGGCGAAGTCCGACGAAGCAATCTGTTTGCCAAAATCGAGATTGCTTCGCTGCGCTCGCAATGACAAAACAAACAAAAACCCGCCGCAGCGGGTTTTTTTGTTGCAGGTCTACTTTGCTAATCTTCGTCGGCCGGGTCGTTGTGCAGGATGGCCTCGATTTTTTCAAGAATTTCATTGTCCAGCTTGTCAATTGCATCACCTGCGGCCAGATTTTCTTCCAGTTGTTCCAGCTTGGTGGCGCCGGTAATCACGCTGCTGACTTCCTTGCGGCGCAACAGCCAGGCAATCGCCAGTTGCGAGACTTTCAGGCCGATGCTGCTGGCGACCTCCTGCAATTGGCGCACCTGCTCGACGCGCTCGGGGGTGATGTCATCCTTGACCCAGGCCATGTTCTTCATGCTGGCGCGGCTGCCTTCGGGGATGCCCTCGTTGTACTTGCCGGTCAGGATGCCGGAGGCCAGCGGCGACCAGACGGTGAGGCCGATGCCGTAGGTCTCGCACAGCGGGGCGAGTTCAGACTCCACCCGCCGCCGGTGCAGCATGTTGTACTGCGGCTGCTCCATGGTGGGCGGGATGAGGTTGTACTGACGGGCGATGCCGACCGCCTCGGCAATCTGCGAGGCGCGCCACTCCGATGTACCCCAGTACAGTACCTTGCCCTGCTGGATAAGGGTGTTCATGGTGAAGACGACTTCTTCCACCGGCGTGTCCGGGTCGTAGCGGTGGCAGAAGTACAGGTCGACATAATCCGTGCCAAGGCGTTTGAGCGAGGCGTGGATGGATTCGGTGACGTGCTTGCGCGAGAGGCCGCGCCCGTTGGGGCCTTCCATGGTGGGCCAGAAGACTTTGCTGGAGATGACCAGTTGCTCGCGGGGGATGTCGCGGATGGCTTTACCCATCACCGTTTCGGCTTTGCCGCGGGCGTAGGCATCCGAATTGTCGAAGAAGTTGATGCCGCCCTCAAACCCGGTGCGGATGAGTTTCTCGGCGATTTTGTCATCTATCTGGCTGCCAAAGGTAACCCAGGCGCCGAGCGAGATTTCACTGACCTTGAGGCCGGAACGGCCCAGGCGACGATAATGCATGTGCGTTGCTCCTGTGCGGTGGTGTAGTTGCCTTAATAGTACGCGCGCAACGCGGGGGAGTCAATTGTTTGGGGTGGGCGGCAGAAAACTTTGTGGCGGTCGCCGAATTTGTTTACCTGAAGTACTGCGGGAA
>CAZEQN010000282.1:0-2051 GCA_964514335.1 uncultured Anaerolineaceae bacterium | reverse complement strand
CGCAGAACTTACAGAGGTTGTCTATTTTGTACCCAATAGTGAGCATCAGGAGAAATTCACGTGGGTTTGTAAAGCCATTCCAAGCACGTTTAAGCCAGACTTCGGTATCACTCTTTGGGAGGACGATCTTCTAGTAATGGCGGAAGATGTCCTCATTAATGGCAAAGCTTTCTTGAGCGATCGTAACAATGGGTGACAGATTTCCATTTTAGCTATCCATTTTAGTTTGCGTTTTGTTAATTTGAATAACTCTCGACCAAGAGCTTTTCTTTGATAAAAATAGCAACTATGTATCACATGTAAGAGTCAGTAGCTGGAGGCGGCTAAAGCGCCGGTAGGCGAATCGTCCCGTCAAAAGCAGGACGATTGTTCATTACGGAATGTGGACTGATTCGGTACGCTTAATCCGATACAGAAAGGATTCTGCACCGATGACCTGCCATGTTCCCGCCTCTCTCACACCCATCCTCGGCGGCACGGTCGCGCTGGTGGGGCATTCCAATGTCGGCAAGTCGGCGTTGTTTCAAAAACTCACCGGCCTGCGGGTGATTGTCGCCAACTACCCCGGCACCACGGTTGAAACCCTGCGCGGCCAGGTGCAGAACCGGCCGGATTTCGCCCTGCTGGATACGCCCGGCGTGGTCGCCCTGCCCGCCAACAGCGAAGACGAGCGCCTGACCGCCCGCGTCCTGTTGGAAGAGCCATTGAGCGCCGTGTTACAGGTCGGCGATGCCAAGAACCTGCCCAAGACGCTCGCCCTCACCCTGCAACTGGCCGAACTGGGGCTGCCGCTGGCGCTGGCCTTGAACATGATGGACGAAGCCGCCCAGCGCGGCCTGACGCTCGACCTGCCGCGTTTGGCCGAGCGGCTGGGCGTGCCGGTCGTCGCCACGGTGGCAGTACGCAGCCGCGGGCTGGATGACCTGCTGGCGCAACTGCCAGAGGCGCGGCCCGCCGCATGGCACATCCGCTACCCGGCGGCAGTGGAAAACGCGCTGACGAAACTGGCGCGGCTGTGCCCGGAAGGCGGCCCTGCCAAACGCGGGCTGGCGGTATTGGCCCTGTGCCACGACCCGGTGGCGCATGACTATCTGGCGGCGCGGCTCTCCCCAACAAAGCTGGCCGAAATCGCCGCCATTCGCGCCGAAGCAGCGCAGACATTGGGCGCTGCGCCTGCCGCCGCCATCCAGACGGCGCGCTGGGCGGCGGCCGAAGCCCTGGCGGCCGAGGCGCTCACCAGCACACACCCCGCCGGGCAAGCCGGGGCGCGGCGGCGGCTGGAAGCGCTGACACTCCACCGCCTGTGGGGGCCGCTGATTTTGCTGGCGACGCTCTACGCCGTTTTCTGGTTCGTGGGCGTGGTCGGGGCGCAGTGGCTGGTGGGGCTGCTGGAAGAAAACCTGTTTGGTGAAATCATCAACCCGTTTCTGGTGACGGCCAGCGCCGGTTTGCAGGGCCTGCCCTGGCTGCAACGCCTGCTGGTCGGGGAATACGGCCTGTGGACGCTGGGCGTGACCTACGCCGTGGCCTTGATTCTGCCGATTGTGACGACCTTTTTCATTGCCTTTGGCGCATTGGAAGACTCCGGTTATCTCCCGCGCCTGGCGGTGTTGAGCAACCGGGCCTTTACCGCCCTCGGTCTGAATGGCAAGGCCGTCCTGCCGATGGTGCTGGGGCTGGGCTGCGTGACGATGGCAACGGTCACGACGCGCACGCTCGAAAGTAAACGCGACCGCCTGCTGGTCACGCTGCTGCTGGCGCTGGCGATTCCCTGCTCGGCGCAACTGGGGGTGATGATGGGGCTGCTGGCGAGCGTATCGCTGGGGGCCTCGTTAATCTGGGTCGGGGCGGTGCTGGCGGTGCTGCTGGTGGTGGGCTGGCTGGCGGCGCGGGTGATGCCGGGCGAACGCCAGCCGCTGGTGCTGGAACTGCCGCCGCTGCGCTGGCCGCTGTTCTCGGCCATTCTGGTCAAGACCCTGACGCGCCTGGAATGGTATATGAAGGAAGTGCTGCCGATGTTCCTGCTCGGCGCGCTGGCGATCTTCCTGCTG
>CAZEQN010000281.1:0-2082 GCA_964514335.1 uncultured Anaerolineaceae bacterium | reverse complement strand
AGATGATGAGCGGGATGGCGATGCGCACCACATCGCCCGGGATGGTGACAATCAGGTTGCCCTTCAGGCTGAACATCACCACAATCGTGAACAGCAGGGCGACGAGCGTCAATGGGCTGATGCGTGGAATGAAGATTTTCTCGTACCATTCTTTGCTCTTGCGGCGCACCAGGAACAACCGCGTGAGGAACCCGGCAATAAATGGAATGCCGAGGTAGATGAATACGCTTTCTGCAATCTCGCCAATCGTGATGTGAATCACGCTGCCTTCCAGCCCAAACAGGGTCGGCAGCAGTGTCACAAAGACATAGGCATACACGCTGTAGAAGAACACCTGAAACACGCTGTTAAAGGCCACCAACCCGGCGGCATACTCGTTATCGCCTTTTGCCAGTTCATTCCATACAATCACCATCGCGATGCAGCGCGCCAGGCCAATCATAATCAGGCCGGCCATGTACTCCGGGTAGCCGCGCAGAAAAATTACTGCCAGCCCGAACATCAAAATTGGGCCAATGACCCAGTTCTGTATCAGGCTCAAGCCCAGCACCCGCCAGTTGCGGAAGACATCTCCCAGGCTTTCGTAACGCACTTTTGCCAGGGGCGGATACATCATCAAAATCAGGCCAATCGCGATTGGGATGTTGGTCGTGCCGATGGTCACCGCCGCATTGAAGCGTTCTACTCCGGCCGGCAAGAAATAGCCCACCGCCACGCCCAGCGCCATCGCCAGAAAAATCCACAGCGTCAGGTAGCGGTCGAGAAAAGAAAGCGAAGGTTTTTTGCCTGTCATTGCCAATCCTTTGAATCCATAATGGTCAAACCACTGTTGCCCTGCCCGCTACATTGTATTTCCCGTCGTATATGGTTAACAGGGGCAAATGCCCCAAGCCTGACAGCAAATGTCCTTGTCCGGTCAATTCCCCACGGGTGCAGCCGCCAGCTCGGCCAGCCACGCCCGGATGCGCCCGTCAATCTGGCCGCGAACATCGCGGAACTTCGCTCGGATGTCCTCATCGCTGCCAGTCGCCTTGGCCGGGTCTTCAAAACTCCAGTGCAGGTGCTGGCCCTGCGAGAGAAACACTGCCGGGCAGTTTTCCTCGGCGTCATCGCATACGGTAATCACATAGCCGAAATTCATGTGGCCGAGGAACTCGCGCACGCTCTTGGAGTGATGGCTGCTCATGTCCACGCCCAATTCTTCCATCACCTGCACCGTGTAGGGGTTCATGCCCTTGGGTTCAGTACCGGCGCTGTACACTTCAAAATCATCGCCCGCGTGCTGGCGCAGCAGAGCTTCCGCCATCTGGCTGCGGGCGGAATTGCCGGTGCACAGAAAAATCACTTTGGTCTTGTTGCTGGTCATACGAAACTCCTTCTCCAGTTGAATGTGGCGGGGTGGGGCATACGGGGCAGGCTGGCCGCCCGGGCCGGTGCCACCCTGTCGGGGCTGTATCCGCGCCGGGTGCAGAAAGTGCGAGAGCAGGAACTGCACTTCTGTCAGCCGGGCGATGTTCGGCACGAAGTACTGCCAGCGCTGGTCGTGCGGGTCGCGGCTGGCCTGTACCAGTCCGGCTTCCCGCAGGGCCTTGAGATGGTGCGAGAGCAGGTTGGTTGGCAGGCCGGTGGCGGCCACCAGCGCCCGGCTGGTGTGGGTGCCCTCGATAATCAGGTTGAGCACTTCCAACCGGTGCGGGTCGGCCAGCGTTTTCAGCAGCTCGGCCAGTTCCGGGTAGGTGGGGGTGGATTTCTGTTTTGTCATAATAGTTCAATAGATATTGAACTATATCACGCCTGCGCCGCCTGTCAAGGGCGCGGCTGCGCATCCAGCAACTACCCGATAGCACTCTTTGGGCAATGAAAAGTGCGCGTGCTCAAGTTGTAGCCTAGCCCCTTGTGGGCGTGCTTTTCTATCTACCCCCGCCATTACATTCCCACCCCCGCACCCGCGCTATAATAGGCCCATTCCCCCCCCAGGAGGCCGCCCCATGCCCAGCATTTTCCCCAGCGAAGAATGGCTGCTTGAGCTCAAAGACTACATCAATCAGGACGAAAAATACGCCCACATCGCCCGCAATTGGG
>CAZEQN010000280.1:0-2105 GCA_964514335.1 uncultured Anaerolineaceae bacterium | reverse complement strand
CGTTGCTCGGCCAGCGCAACCCGCTGCGCCAGACGCTCTTGAGCGGCGAGCCGATTCTGGTGGCGAACCTGGATGCCAGCCCGGAATGGCAGAACACGCCCCTGCTGAAGAACCTGAATGCCAAAGGCTTTGTGACATTGCCGATTTCCTCCAACGGGCATGTGGAAGCCGCCCTGCTGGCCGTCCGCCAGGTGGCGCTGCCGGAGTTTCAGGAGGAGGACCGCCAGGTCTTTGACCTGATTGGCAGCCAGGCGGCGATTGCACTGCAAAACATCAACCTGCTGACCGAAACCCGCCGGCGCCTGCGCGAAGTCAACCTGCTGCTGGACTTCAGCCGCCAATTGGGGGCGCTGACCGAAGGCCAGATTCTGGCCGCATTGGTGGAGAGCGCCCGCAAAGCCCTCACGGCGGCACACGCCGGCACGGTGGCCCTGTGGGATGAGGCGGCGGGCGAACTGGTGACCCAGGCCGCCAGTGGCTATACCGATAATGAACTGATAAAGCGGCTGACCTATGGGCGGCGCGAGGCCCTGCCCGGCCAGGTGTTTGCCGAAGGTGCGGCGCGGCGGGTGCATGATGTCGATTTTGCCCGCCAGTACAACTTGAGCCCGGAAAAACTGCTGCTGTACCGCGAGGCCACCGGCGGGCGCGTGCCGGTTTCCAGTATGCTGCTGCCGATTAAGGCCGGCGAGCGGGCGGTGGGCCTGATTACGCTGGATAACTTCAACACCCAGTCGGCGTTTACGGCTGAAGATGAAGCCCTGGTGGCTTCGCTGGCCCAGCAGACCGGCCTGACGCTGGATAACACCCGCCTGCTGGAAGAATCGCGGCGGCTGAACGAAGACCTGGAACAACGCGTGCATGAACGCACCGAACAACTGGAGCGCGAGCATCACTTCATGCAGGCTCTGCTGCGCATCTCCACCGAGCTTTCGGCCAGCCTTGATCTTGACCATGTGCTCAACCGCTCGCTGGAAGCCCTGAATGAAGCCATGGATGCCGAGCAATCCAGCATTGTGATTATGCGGCCGGGCGAAGAGAACCTGGTGTACCGGGCCGGGCTGGGCATCAGCGGTAGCGCGCCCACTGGCGGGCGCTTGTCTTCCTATAAAGTCGGCGAAGGTCTGGCGGGCTGGGTGATTGCCAACCGCCAGCCGCTGGTCATCCCTGACCTGCACGAAGATGAACGCTGGATAGGCGACCGGGGCGAAATCGCGGTACACCGCAGCGCGATTGTGGTGCCGCTGACGGTGGGGGCGGATGCGCTGGGGGCGCTGCTGCTTTACCACCGCCAGCCGCAGCATTTTACCGAAGACCAGGTGGATGCGGTGCAGGCGGCCGCCAACCAGTTCGCGGTTTCGATTAACAACGGCGAATTGTTCCGCCTGATTCGCGACCAGGCCGCCGATTTGGGCACGATGTTGCGCTCGCAGCAGGTCGAGGCCAGCCGCTCGACGGCCATGCTGGAAGGCGTGGCGGATGGCGTGCTGGTGACCGATAGCCAGTCGGCGATTACGCTGTTCAACCAGGCCGCTGAACGGATTTTGCAACTGGAAGGGCAGGCGGTGGTGGGCCGCTCGCTGGATAACTTTTTGGGGCTGTTTGGGGCGGCCGCCCAGCCGTGGATGGCGACTATCCGGGCGTGGTCAGAAGCGCCGGCCGGCGAACGCGCCGAAGCCGAAGTGTATTCCGAACGCCTGCTGCTGGATGACGGGCGCGTGGTTTCCGTGCATCTGGCGCCGGTGTACTCCGGCAAGGAGTTCCTCGGCACGGTCTCGATTTTCCGGGATATTACCCATCAGGTGGAAGTCGACCGCCTGAAGTCTGAATTTGTGGCCACGGTGAGCCATGAACTGCGCACGCCGCTCACGCCGATTAAGGGCTATGTGGAATTTATGATGATGGGCGGGGCCGGGGCGCTCAACGACCAGCAAAAAGAGTTCATGGAAATCATCAAGAACAACATTGACCGCTTGAGCGTGCTGGTGAATGACCTGCTGGATGTCAGCCGGATTGAGGCCGGCAAGGTCTCGCTCTCCATGCAACCGCTGAACCTGGCGGAGATCGCCGCCGAAGTGAGTGAGTATGTGCAGCGCAAGAGCCAG
>CAZEQN010000279.1:0-2168 GCA_964514335.1 uncultured Anaerolineaceae bacterium | reverse complement strand
GACCCACGACTCCTTCGCCATCTCGGATGCAACCGTAGCCGCCTTTGAGGCCGCCCACAATGCCGAGGTCGTCTTCCTCAAAGCCGGGGATACCGGCACCGCCCTTAACAAAGCCCTGCTCGCCGGCCAGCCGTATGCAGATGTATTCTATGGCGTGGACAATACGTTTTTGAGTCGCGCCCTCGCTGAACATCTCTTTGAACCGTATGAATCGCCCCTGCTGGCCGACATCCCCGACGAATTTGAACTCGACCCGGCCCACGGCGCATTGCCCGTAAACTTTGGCGATGTGTGCGTAAATGCCGACCTGGCCTGGTTTGAAGCCCAGGGCCTGCCGCTGCCCACCAGTCTGGATGACCTGCTCCAGCCGCAATATGCCGACCTGCTGGTCGTCCAGAACCCGGCGACTTCCTCGCCCGGGCTGGCCTTTCTGCTCGCCACCATCGGCCAGTATGGCGCAGAAGGCTACCTGGACTACTGGCGCACCCTGACCGCCAACGGCGTGCTGGTGGTCAATGACTGGGAAACCGCCTACTACACCGAGTTCAGCCGCTGGGGCGGCCCGCGCCCGCTGGTCGTGTCCTACGCCTCCAGCCCCCCGTTTGAAGTGCTGTTTGCCGAAGAGCCGCTCGCCGAGCCGCCCACCGCCGCCCTCGTGGCGGATGGCGCCTGCTTCCGCCAGATTGAGTTCGTCGGCATCCTGCGCGGCGCCCCCCACCGCGCCCTGGCCGAAGCCTGGATTGATTTCATGCTCTCGCCCCAGTTTCAGGAAGACATCCCCCTGAACATGTTCGTCTTTCCGGTCAATATCCATGCCGCCCTCGACCCGGCCTTTGAGCAGTTTCTGGCCGTCCCGGCCCAGCCCGCCTTTGTCAGCCCGGCCGATATCGCCGCCCACCGCGAAGCGTGGATTGAAGCCTGGCGCGAAGTCGTCCTGCGGTAGAATCTGCCTCCCACTTCACGCAAAGGAGCGACATGCCCAAGCACATTTCCCGCCCCCATATGCCCGGCTACGGCATCATGCCCGCCGATGAAGGCGCCGGCCTGCTGCCCTACGCCTGGGCCGAAGAACGGCTGGCCGCCGCCCACAACTACTGGGTGTGCACTGTCACGCCCTCCGGCCAACCGCACGCCGCCCCGGTCTGGGGCCTGTGGCATGAGGGCGCATTCTACTTCGGCACCGGCGAGTCCTCCCGCAAAGGCCGCAACCTGGCGGCCAACCCGCAGGCCGTCCTGCATCTGGAAAGCGGCGATGAAGTCGTCATCGTCGAGGGCGTGGTTGAAGCCATCACCGACCCGGCCCTGCTGGCCGTGCTGGATAAGGCCTACCAGACCAAGTACAAGGTGCCTTTTCATTCCGCCCTGTGCATCCGGCCGCACACCGCCTTCGCCTGGCGCGAGCAGGATTTCCCCGGCAGCGCCACCCGCTTTGACCTGGGCGAGGAGTAAAGCCGCCCACCGGTGAAGAGCCGCTTCCGCTTTCCTTTTCTCTGGCTGCTGCCGCTGGCCTTCCTCGGCCTGTTCTATTTCTATCCGCTCGCCAGCATCCTTGCGATTTCCTTTGGCCGGGCCTACGGCGGCGCGCTGGCGGCCTTCGCCGCCGTCTTTTCTTCGCCCGCCCTGCGCGGCGTGCTGGGCTTTACCGTCTGGCAGGCCAGCCTCTCCACCCTGCTCACCCTCGGCCTCGGCCTGCCCGGCGCTTACCTTTTCGCCCGCTACCGCTTTCCCGGCCAGCGCCTGCTGCGCGCCTTGAGTGGCGTGCCTTTCGTGCTGCCGACTCTGGTGGTGGCGGCCGCTTTCAGCGCCCTGCTCGGGCCGCGCGGCTGGCTCAACCTCGGCCTGATGTCAGCCTTCAATCTGGATGCGCCCCCCATTCAATTTCTCAACACCTTTGGCGCCATCCTCACCGCCCACGTTTTTTACAACCTCACCATCGTGTTACGCCTCGTCGGCGATTTCTGGGCCCGTCTGGACCCGCGCCTGGAGCAGGCCGCCGCCACCCTCGGCGCGCCCCGCCGGGCCGTGTGGCAGCATATCACTCTGCCCCTGCTCGCCCCCGCCCTGCTGGCCGCCACCCTGTTGGTGTTCATCTTTAATTTCAGTTCCTTTGGCGTCATTCTCACCCTCGGCGGGCCGCGCTTCGCCACCCTGGAAACCGACATCTACAC
>CAZEQN010000278.1:0-2176 GCA_964514335.1 uncultured Anaerolineaceae bacterium | reverse complement strand
CGCGCGGTGTACGGCACCTGGGCGTTTGGCCCTCCGTGTTCTGTGCACCCCCCTTAATAAACCATTTACGCGCCGGCCGGTGGTTTTGCGCCGGCCGGCGCACTTCTCATCTGTCTTCATCTGAAAGGGAGGAAGCCATGAAATTCTATTCACAAGCGGCTGACTGGATGGCCCAGGCCGCCCTGGTGCAGGATTGGCCGGAAATGGAAGCCGTGCTGCGGCGGGTGGCCGCCAGCGGCCCGCGGGTGTGGGAGTTGCCCTGCCAGGCCGCCGCCGCGGTCGGCGCGCCTGACCCGCAGGTGTGGCCGGCGGTGGGGGCGGTGGCCTGCGCCCAGATGAGCATCACCATTCTGGATGACCTGCTGGATGAGGACCCGCTGGGCTTGCACCACCGCCTTGGCGTGGGCGTGGCCGCCAACCTGGCAGCCGGTTTTCAGGCCCTGGGCGCGCTGTTGCTGGGCGATATCGCGCCAGATATACAGGCCAGCTACGCCCGCCTGCAGGGCTGGACGGCCAGCGGCCAGCACCAGGATGCTGCCGCCCCGGATACCGAAGACGGCTACTGGCGCATGGTGGCCCACAAAAGCGCCACCTTTTACGGCGAATCGTTTTACCTGGGGGCGCGCCTGGGCGGGGCCGCGCCAGAGCCGGCGGCCGGGCTGCGCGCCGCCTGGGGCCTGTATGGCGAAATCATCCAGATCCATGACGATCTGAAAGACAGCCTCGCCACCCCCGCCGAGCCGGATTGGCTGCTGGGGCGGCTGCCCCTGCCGATTCTGTTTGCCAGCCGGGTGCAGCACCCCGAGCAGGCCCGTTTTGAAGACCTGCGCCAACGCGCCCATGACCCCGCGGCCCTGGAAGAGGCCCAGCGGATACTGTTGCGCTGTGGCGCCATCAGTTATTGCCTGCAGGCGCTAATGGAACGCCACCGCCGGGTGACCCGCTTGCTGGCTGACCTGCGCCTGCCGCGGCCCGAGCCGCTGGAAGCCATGCTGGCCAATGCCGCCCAGCCGGTGGCGGAACTGCTGCGCCTGACCGGCGCGCCGCCGCAGGAAGTCGCGGCGGTGCTGGCGGCCTGAATCAACCGCCGGGGGGCGGGGCCGGGTCGCGCGGCAGCAGGCCCAGTTGGCGGGCGCGCTCCACTGCTGCGGCGCGGTTGTTAACCCCCAGCTTCACATAGGCCGCCGACTGGTGATTGCGGAAGGTCGACGAGGCGATGTTCAGTTGGCGGGCCAGCTCACGCGTTTTGGCGTTCGGGTTGGCGGCCATCAGGAAGATGACCTCCTGCTCGCTGCGGGTCAGGGCGACCTCATCGCCCTGTTTGCGACGCAGGGTTTCCAGCGTGCGCGGCGAGTAGTAGATATCCTGCCCGGCAACTGTTTCTACAATTCGGTCCAATTGGCGGATGGCGTCAATATCATCTTTCAGCAGGTAGCCGCTGGCGCCCGCATCCATCACCGCTTGAATGAGTGGCCGCTGGGCATACATCGAAATGACCAGAATCGCCATGTCGGTGTGCTTTTTGAGCACGTTGCTGATGACATTGCGGATCGGGTAGTAGGTTGGGTCGCTGGCCGAAATCGGCACCCCCACATCCAGAATCAGCACCTGCGGGCTGGCCGTCTCCAGGTAGGCGGCCATCTCCTCCCAGTGGGCGGCGGTTTTCACGACCTCGATAGTTGGTGATTGACTCAAGCGAAACAAACTGCCGTCAATGGCAATCTGGTGGTCATCCAGAATAGCAACCGTAATCCGAGACATTTTTCCTCCCTGGCTGGCTGGGCTGCGGGGCGGGGTTAGGCGCGAACCCATGATGGTCAGAGGATACCCCGAAAGTGCCGCCGGGACAATGCGCATAGGCAATGCCGTACAAATGCCCATTCAGATGCAGCCTGTATTTCTGTATAACTAACGAGGATGAACCTTGTTCTTTCCACAGCCACTCGTTGAGGGGACCACGGGTGGTTGTTTTTTTGTTTCTTGCAAACCGGCTGAAAAAAGTTGTATAATTTGGTTGCACCTTCTGGCCTGCCCCCCTCAGGTCGGGAGGTGCAATTTTGTTCCGTGTTATATGCAGCGCTTGACGTCTTTACGGTTGCTTTGTGGTAAAGACCTTGGACAATACCCCCAATCAACAATCCCCCTATTCCCCCACCCGGATGCGCGGATTAAGGGC
>CAZEQN010000277.1:0-2205 GCA_964514335.1 uncultured Anaerolineaceae bacterium | reverse complement strand
ATCGGCCAGATAAATTTGTTTGTTCGGCTGTTGCCCTCTCCCCCCTGCCCCCCTCTCCCTAGCCATGGAGAGGGGGGAGTCGAGTGCGGGACAACTTGGAAAAGGCAGTGTTGGAAATCTAACCCGACTCGCGACCCCTCCCTACGCTCGGGGTGACAAGACTGGCCTCCCCGCCACAAAGGCATCGTGACCAAATCAATTTTCAGTGCAATCCATTTATACTACTGCCAACCTAGAAACCGAATTAAATCCCCTGCCGAGGAACCGCCATGCCCCCCAGCGCTGATGTCGTGATTGAGAATGTAAAGGTCTATACGCAAGACCCGGCACAACCGGTCGCCGAAGCGCTGGCAGTACAGGGCGAGCGCATTCTGTACGTGGGCGAGCGGGCGGCGGCGCGCACGCTGGTGGGGCCAAACACGCGCCGGATTGACGGCCAGGGCGGCACGTTGCTGCCGGGGCTGATTGATTCGCATTACCACCTGTTGAGCGGCTCGCTGACGCTGGAAGACCTGCTGCTGGAAAGCGTGCTGGATGGCGAATCGCTGGGGCGGGCGTTGCGGGGCTATTGCGAGCATTACACCGAGAAGGAATTCATCATCGGGCACGGGCTGCGCTATAACCTGCTGCCGGGCCAGCAACCGCTGACGCGCCAGTTTCTGGATGCGCTGCTGCCCGACCGGCCGGTGATCCTGATGGCCTATGATGTGCATACGGCCTGGGCCAATACGCGGGCATTGGAAATGGGCGGGCTGTTGCACGGCGGCGAAGCCGGGCCGAACAGCGAAATCGTCATGGATGCGGATGGCACGGCCAGCGGGGAACTGCGCGAGCCGGGGGCCTACCTGCCGATTCTGGACCTGATTGAGCCGCCGGACCAGGCCGCCACCGACCGGCTGTTGAAGAAGGGCTTGGACCAGGCGGCGCGCCTGGGGCTGACGAGCATTCACAATATGGATGGCGATGCCGAACAGATGCGGCTGTACCAGCGGTTTCTGGAAAACGGCGACCTGACGCTGCGGGTGTACCTGCCGTGGAGCGTGCGGATGGATACGCCCGTGGACGCATTGCCAGAAGCGGCCGAGCTGGCGCGGCAGTATTCGGGCGGGATGCTGCGCGTCGAGGCGGTGAAGTTCTTCATGGATGGCGTGATTGAAGGCTACACGGCGCTGATGCTGGAAGAGTACGCCGACCGGGCGACGCGCGGGGATGCCAATTTCAGCGCCGAGCATTTTACCGAGATGGCGCTGGAAGCCGACCGGCTGGGCTTGCAGATTTTTGTGCATGCGATTGGCGACGCGGCCGTGCGGCGCACGCTGGATGCCTACGCAGAAGTGGCGAAACTCAACGGGCCACGCGACCGCCGCCACCGGGTCGAGCATATTGAGGTGGTTGATGCGGCCGACCTGGGGCGTTTTAAGGAATTGGGCGTGATTGCCTCGATGCAGCCGCTGCACGCCCCGGAACGGGCGGACGGCTGGGACATCTGGCCGGCGCGGGTGGGGCAAGACCGCTGGCCGCTTTCGTTTGCATGGCGCACGCTGGAACAGGCCGGGGCGCGGCTGGCGTTTGGCAGCGACTGGCCGGTGGTGAGCCAGAACCCGTTTGCGGGGCTGGCGGCGGCGGTGAACCGGCGGCCGTGGGCGGCGGGGCAGCCGGAGCAATGCCTGACGCTGGCGGAGGCGTTGCGCGGCTACACCACCGAGGCGGCCTACGCCGAATTCATGGAAGGCGAGAAAGGGATGCTGAAGGCGGGGATGCTGGCGGATTGCATCCTGCTGCCGGGGGATTTCATGCACACACCGGCGGAGGAGATTGGGGCGGCGCGGCCGTGGCTGACGATGGTGAACGGGCGGGTGGTGTTTGAGGGGTGAGGGGAAATAGTAATTGGTAAGTGGTAATTCGAGGGCCGTGAGCAGAGAGTAGTCAAGCGAGTGGCCGCGAGTTGGTTAGTTTTCCTGCGCGCCGATCTGAAAGAAGGGTGATGAATGGGATTCTTCCCTTCGACTACGCTCAGGGCAAGCGCTTCGCTCAGAATGACAAAATTGGCGGTTGCAGGCGGAATAGACCGGACGGGCCGGTTTTCAAGATTTTCAAGCACCCCCTTACCGGGTAGACCCCGTTTTCGGCGCGAGTTCGGCCTCTTGCCGAGTGGTTCCCTACGCTCTAATCTTAATTGCGCGGTCTTGGTCAGTCGAGCTACGC
>CAZEQN010000276.1:0-2342 GCA_964514335.1 uncultured Anaerolineaceae bacterium | reverse complement strand
TAAGGTTTTCTCCGTGCCTCTGTGCCTCTGTGGTTAAACTGACGAAGGAGTCATCATGATCGACCTCACCACCCACCCTGACCGCCTTGCCCGCGCCGTTGCCCGCGCCCGCGAACGCCGCATCATCATCCCCACCTACGCCCAGATGAAAGACCCTTCCACCGCCCCGGCTGCCGTCCAGGAGCAACTCGCCTCCATCGGCCTGTGGGATCTTGACCCCCGCAACCTCTTCCGCATCACCTGGAAGAACGAACCGAAGGAAACCGGCGGCGGCTTTGGCGGCGTGAACGCTTTTGAACTGCCCGCCAGCCTCACCGGCGTGCCCGCCCGCATCATCGGCCTGACCGGCAAATGGTTCCCCACCGGCGCCCACAAGGTCGGGGCGGCCTTCTCCTGCCTCGTGCCGCGCCTCGTGACCGGCCAGTTTGACCCCACCACCCAGAAGGCCGTATGGCCCTCCACCGGCAATTACTGTCGCGGCGGCGCCTACGACTCCGCCCTGCTGGCCTGTGAAAGCATCGCCATCCTGCCCGAAGGCATGAGCCGCGAACGCTTCGAGTGGCTCGCCACCGTGGCGGGCGAAGTCATCAAAACCCCCGGCTCCGAATCCAACGTCAAAGAAATCTTCGATAAATGCTGGGAGCTGCGCCAGTCCGGCCAGGACCTGATGATTTTCAACCAGTTTGACGAAATGCCGAACTACCTCTGGCACTACGAAATCACCGGCCATGCCATGCAGGAAGTCATTGAAGCCAGTGGCGGCGTGTATCGCGGCGTGGCCCTCACCACCGGCTCGGCCGGTACGATAGCCTGTGGCGACTACCTCAAGCAGCAATACCCGGCCAGCAAAATCATCGCCAGCGAGGCCCTCCAATGCCCGACCCTGCTGGAGAACGGCTTTGGCGCCCACCGCATTGAAGGCATCGGCGATAAGCACGTCCCCTGGGTGCACAATGTCAAGAACACCGATATCGTCGTCGCCATTGATGACAACGCCGTCGTCAATATCGCCCGCCTCTTCAACGAGCCCGAAGGCCGCAAACGCCTCGCCGCCGCCGGCGTGCCGGAGGCGGTCGTTTCCCAGCTCGGCCTGCTCGGTTTCAGCGGCATCGCCAACATGCTCTCGGCCATCAAGTTCGCCAAATACTACGAACTCGGCCCGGAGGATGTCGTTCTGACCGTCTTCACCGACTCGATGGACCTCTACGGCAGCCGCCTGGAAGAAATGCACGCCGAGCACGGCCAGTACACCGAGCTGGACGCCGCCGGCCACTACCAGCGTTACCTGCTCGGCGAGCGCACCGACAACCTGCTCGAGCTCTCCTACGAAGCCCGCCGCCGCATCCACAACCTCAAGTACTACACCTGGGTCGAACAGCAGGGCAAGACCTACGAAGAACTCAACGCCCAGTGGTACGACGACTCCTTCTGGACCAGCGTACAGGGTCAGGCCGCCGAAATCGACGCCCAGATCGAAGAATTCAACGCCCAGGTGGGCCTGGGTTAACGGCGGGCCACGCGCTCAATCCGCCATTACCATTTGAGAATAGCTTTGTTAGAAGGAGGCTATTATGAGAAGGCTTGTCACCCCGAGTAAACCGACGCTGCGAAGCAGCGTTCGGTCAAGCGAGGGGTCGCGAGTCGGCATCGTTTTTCAGCAAACCGATCTGAAAGAAGAGATTGAGCCCGATTTATGGTCTGGCTGAACATTGGAAACATCATCGGCTGCTCGAGATGACAATATTTGTGGTGAAATAGATCCGCAATACAATAGTTACCACTTACCAATTACCAATTACTGACGATGCCTAACCTCCCGGCCCCCGCCGACCTTATCCTGGTCGCCTTCCTGCCCAACCGGCGCGATTTTGATATCGCCCGTCTGTTCGGCTGGTATCGCATCCCCCTGCGCACGGCCCCCAAGGTGGTGGCGGTGGACTGGCTGGCCTTCTACCAGCCCGGCACATTTGAGGAGGGCCACCAGTGGCGCATTGAAACCATCGCCCCGGTGACCGGGCATGAACTCGCCACCCGCGTCGAACTCTTCAAGGACGAACCCGACCACCCGCGCGCCTACGAAGAGTATTTCAAAATCCAGCTGGGTGACCTCACACCCCTGCCGCGCCCCATCCTCGCCGCCGAGTGGAAACGCCTGACATTTCTCTACACCACCGGCGAGCGCCTGCTGGCCGCTGAAACGCTCAACGACCTGACCGTCTACGATGATGCTGGAGCCATCCAGAAGTGGCTACGCTCTTGGCGAGCGATCCCGGTAGGGCAGAACAACCTCAAGCGCACTGCCCATCACAGTCTGCAACTGGACTGTGAGTCGTGTGTTGGGC
>CAZEQN010000275.1:0-2354 GCA_964514335.1 uncultured Anaerolineaceae bacterium | reverse complement strand
AGTGTCGCGGCGCGCCTTCGGCCGCGAGCGCCGGTATCCGATCAGCAACCGCTACCCGGCGTAGCGCGGTCGCATCCAGTGCCGTGCGCAGACGGAAGTTCCCCGCGCCATATGCTCGTCGCTGGGCATAATGGGGTTGGCGAAGCGCGGCTGGCTGGCGGCGGGCTTGCCCCAGCGCTGCAAGGTCGGCGAGCGCAACACCAGCCACAGCAGGCCGGCCGGCAGGATGCTGAAGAACACCATACCGTACATCAGGTTGTCCAGATCCATATCATTGGCGACCAGGTCCGAAGTAACGAGGAACGCCAGCGGCAGCAGAAGGAGCGAGGCCTGAACTTTGACGAATTCATACTCGCGTTTGAGGATGCGCAGCGGCAGGGGCAGCAATTGCCAGGCGGTAATCCCCGTCCACACGGTTGGCAGGCTGATGAGCGCCACCAGCACGCT
This sequence comes from uncultured Anaerolineaceae bacterium, assembly GCA_964514335.1. GTDB lineage: Bacteria > Chloroflexota > Anaerolineae > Anaerolineales > UBA11579 > SCUK01. The sequence continues at coordinate 1,907 of CAZEQN010000275.1, read as the reverse complement.
CAACGCAAAGGCCAGCCACACTCCGGCCGGGGCCTTGAACCCGCTGGTGGGCGGCTGGCTGGCTTCGACTTCCGCGTTTTGCAACTGGCGGGTGAGTTCGGCATAGGCGGTTTCATAGTTGCCGCGAAAATCCACCCACTCCAGCGGCTGCAATTCAGGCGGCAGCGGGTTGGCCTGAAAGAGTACCAGCACGATGCGCTTGTTGTACTCGCGCATTTTCTGCCATTCATCGCGCACATATTTGGATTCCATGGCGGCGTTGGAAACCACCAGCAAAATCAAATCGGCATCGCGAATGCCCTGCACAATCTGTTCATTCCAGGGCTGGCCGGGCACCAGGCTGCGGTAGTCGCACCACACCGGGTAGCCGTCATCTTCCAAACGGTCTACCAGGGCATTGACAAAGGGCATTTCACGGCGCGAATAACTGATAAATAACTTGGGCTTCATACACACACTCCTCCGGGATAGTGCATAAATTGTACAGGAAAACGCGTAGCGGGGAACCACACAGGTTAAGTTTTTGTAAAGAGGCCAGCGGCCCGGCGGCCGTCTGTTAGAATCAGGGCGGTTTGACACTCTCGTTGCTGGAGGTTTTTCGTATGGCTCCCATGTTCGTTCCCGGCCCGGTGGATGTGGCCCCTGAAATCATGGCGGCCCAGAGCCGCCCAATGCTGCCGCACCGCGCCAAAGAATTTGAAGCGATTTTTCACCGCGCCGCCGATAAGTCGCGGGCGTTATTCGGCACCCAGGCGCGGGTGCACTTGCATGCCTCCTCCGGCAGCGGCCTGCACGAAGGCGCAGTACGCAATTTTGTGCATCAAAAAATGCTGACCTGCGTGAATGGCGCGTTTGCCAAGCGCTGGTACGACGTAGCAGTAAGCAACGGCAAACAAGCCACCCTCCTGGAAGTGGACTGGCAGGCGCCCATCCTGCCGGAGCGGGTGGCCGAGGCGGTAGGCGGCCAAAACTATGAAGCCGTGACCATCGTACACAATGAAACCAGCACCGGCCTGATGAACCCGGTGGCCGAAGTGGCCGCCGCCGTGCGGGCCGCCAGCCCAGACACCCTGATTCTGGTGGACGCCGTGTCATCGCTGGGCGGCGCCGAAATGCAGATGGATGCCTGGGGAATTGATTTTGTGCTGACCAGCTCGCAGAAGTGCCTCGCCCTGCCCCCCGGCCTGGCGCTGGCGGCCATCAGCGACCGGGCGCTGGAAAAAGCCAAAACGGTGGAGAACCGCGGCTGGTATTTTGATTTCGTGCGGCTGGAAACCCACCGCCTCAAGGACACCACCCCGGCCACCCCGGCCATCGGGCTGGTGTATGCGCTGGATGTACAGATGGACCGCATTGCGGCCGAGGGACTGGCGAACCGCCTGCTGCGCCACCGCCAGATGGCCGAGACGAGCCAGGCCTGGGCGGCGGCGCACGGCTTCGGGCTGTATGCGCCGGAGGGCTACCGCTCGCATACCGTCACCACGCTGGAGAATACGCCGGGGGTGGACATGCCAGCCCTGAAAGCCTTTTTGCTGGAACGCGGGATGCGCATTGCCGGCGGCTACGGCCCGATTAAAGACACCACTTTCCGCATTGGGCACATGGGCGAACTGACCGTCGCCGATGTACAGGCCCTGCTGGCGGCATTTGAGGAGTTTATGGGGAAGTAAGTAAAAGGCGGTAATTGGTAATTAGTAAGTAGCTGTGCTGCCTGATTGGAAGCTATCGGGCGGGCGAGAATCATTTGCCACTTAGCAATTGCTCTGTTGCAGACATCTTTGACCACACTTTTTGTCATTCCGAGCGTAGCGAGGAATCGCGTTCAACCCTCTTCTTTCAGATCGGCTCGCTGGAAAACAATCCCGACTCGCGACCCTTCGCTGCGCTCAGGGTGACAAGGGTTTCTA
>CAZEQN010000274.1:0-2359 GCA_964514335.1 uncultured Anaerolineaceae bacterium | reverse complement strand
GCGGCCCTTGTGACCGCCTGCCCATAGACTCCTCCGCCACCACCCCCATTTTGTCATGCTGAGCGCAGCGAAGCATCCCATCCAACCTGGGTATTCCAATTCCATCGCCGGTAATACACCCAGCCATGCACCCTGATTAAAATCGTAGGGGCGACGCAGGTCGCCCCTACCTATATCATCGCGAGCGCCCCGCTACGACCACTCATTCACCAGCGTAATCAACTTATTCAACATCGTCACATCGTGCAGAGTAATCACCCGCCCCATGCCAAGCACATCCGCCACCGTACACTCCAAAATCGTGCCATCGGTTAGGGTAATTTGCTCATTCTCGGCGTTGCTGCGCTTCAGATACGCCAGCAGGTTCTTGTCCTTAATCACCCCATCCACCGGCTTGCCCTCGCTGGCTTTGCTTAAATTCAGCTTCTCGCCGGCCGCCTTATTAAACAGAATCAGGATGCCAGCCGGGTCCACCGCCAGAATCGGGTCGCGCACCGCGTGGATAATCGCCTGCAACACGACCCACTCGCTGCGGGTCTGGGTGTAGGCCACCGCGTTGCGAATCGCCAGCGCCGCCTGTTCGGCAATCGGTCCCAGCACATTGTAATAGTCTTCGTTAAAAGCCTTTGGCTCGGTGTGCGTCAGCGTGAAAATGCCGCGCACCTGCTTGCCCTCCAGAATCGGCACGCTGATGGCCGAGCGCGTCAGCAAGCGGTCGCCGGGGAAATCCGCCCAGCGTTCGTCATCCTTGGTATCCATCACTACGGCGAACTTCTTGTGCTCATACACCCAGCCGGCAATGCCCTCCCGCATCACCGTTTCCACCACCGGCGTCTTGATTTCCGGCGGCAGTTCCTGGCGGGCAATGATGCTGCGCAGGACATGCCCCTGCTCATTTAACAGAAAGATACTGCCTTCGCTGGCCCCGGCGATTTTCACCGTGTGCTTCAGCACCCGCCCCAGCACTTCATCCAGTTCCAGCGAGGAAGAAAACTCCTTGGAAACCTCAAACAACAGGCGCACCCAGGTCTGGGCCTGCGCTTCCAATCGGCTTAGCGGGTCGGCTTTGGTCATGGCACACTCTCCTTCGGGTTAACCGATTATACAGCCGCGCCCTTTGCCCGGCTTCTGAATCAGCGGGCTGCCTTTCGCCGCCGCGCCCGGCTGTGGTTGGCGTCCAGCAATTTGGCGATGTTATTCATCTCGCCCAGCACCGCAATTGTGCCCCCGGTGGCCGCCATGGCCGCCGCCGGCGGATGAAAATCCGTCTGCGCCCCGTGCTGCCACAGCACCACGCTCACATCAAAACGCGTTTCAATTTCGCTGAAAGTCAGGCCATCCAGCACGCAGTTGGAGTTCACCTCCAGCCGCGCCAGGTTCATCGGCTGGCCGGCAATCGTAATCGGGTGGGTGATTTCCATGCCCGCCGCCGCCGCTGCAAACGAAGGCGCCGAAATCGCCGAGGCGCTCAAAGCCGTAAAACCGAACTGTTTTTCAATCGCCGTCGCGAAATCATAGTCAAAAATCCGCACGACTACCTCTATCGTCGGGTTCATCACGCGTGCCTTGACCGCAATCTGCAAATTGAGCGAGTCGTTCTGGGTACACAGCAAAATCGCCCGCGCCCGCCGCACCCCGGCCGCCTCCAGCGTGGTCTCACGCGTGGCATCATCCACAATCACCGGCACATCCAGCGCCTGCGCCTGGGTCAGCAGGTCGGCCTGCGGGTCCTGTTCCACCACCACGATGGAACGTCCAATCGAGTGCAGGCTCAACATCGCCTGAAAACCCAGATGCCCCAGCCCGACCAGAATCACATGATTGTTGTGCATGCTTGCCACGGCCATCGCCCACTCCTTGCCGCGTGTGCGGCGGTTAAAGAACAAAGCCCCGAAATCCGCCACGCCCTGCGCCAGCAGCACAAAGCCAATCAGCGGCATGAGAAAAAAGAACACCTGCAAATACGGCTCTTCAGGAAAATCCACAATCGGCTGCAAAAAGGTCAGCCCCAGGGCATGGTACACCCCCTCGGCCGGGCTATCCAGCGCGCTGGGCGTATTGCGCGCCAGCCCGTAATACAACAGCCCGCCGCCGAAGAACGCCAGCCCAAACAGGAACAGCGGCGCGGCAAACTCGCGCAGTAGCAACACCGAATCGCGCCAGGTGGCCCGCACCCGCCGCGCCAGCCCCTGCCAGCCGGAAAACCGTTTGGTCCTCATCTCGCAAATTATACGCTGCCCCAGCCCTGACCGCTGAGCGTCCTTGCGCAGTGCCTTGACCGATTCGCGGGAGATGATGCGGCTGCCGATGGCCGCTTGGATCACCACCTCGAACATCTGGCGCGGGATCAGCCCGCGCA
>CAZEQN010000273.1:0-2404 GCA_964514335.1 uncultured Anaerolineaceae bacterium | reverse complement strand
CCGGCCGGCTCACAAATCTTCCCGCCGCGCCAAGGGGAAATAGGTTTTCCACCCCATGCCGCAAGGTCGCACTTCCCAAAAACCCGTAGCCCTCGTAACCGGCGCTGCGGGTTTCATTGGCAGCCACCTGGTTGAACGCCTGCTGGCCGAAAACTGGCGCGTCCGCGGCTTTGTGCGTTATACCTCGCGCGGCGCACTCGGCGCGCTGGCCTACGTCCCTGCCCACCCTGAACTGGACCTGATTTCTGGCGACCTCCGCGATGCCGAAGCCGTCCAAACCGCTGTGCAGGGTTGCCAGACCGTCTTTCACCTTGGCGCTCAAATATCCATCCCCTATTCCCAGCGCCACCCCGCTGAAACGCTGGAGACCAACCTGCTCGGTACCCTCCATGTGCTGCAAGCCGCCCGCGCCGCTGGCATACAGCGGCTGGTTCAAATGTCCAGCAGTGAGGTCTATGGCACTGCCCAGACCCGCGCCATCGCCGAAGACCACCCCCAGCGCGCTCAATCCCCCTACGCCGCCAGCAAAATCGGCGCAGACCAGTTGGCCCACAGCTTTCACCTCTCGTATGGCCTGCCGGTAACCATCCTGCGGCCCTTTAACACCTACGGCCCGCGCCAGTCTGACCGCGCCGTGATTCCCGCCATCATCGCCCAGGCCCTTACCCAGCCGGTTGTCCATCTCGGCGCATTGCACCCCACCCGTGACCTCACCTATGTTTCAGATACAGTCGCCGGCCTGCTGGCCGCCGCCCAGTCTGAAGCCGCCATCGGTCAGGACATAAATCTGGGCGTAGGGCAGGAAATCTCCATTGGCGACCTCGCCGCCAGAATTATCGCCCTCCTCGGCCGCTCCGTCACCATCGAGGCCGACCCCCAGCGCTTCCGCCCCGGCCAGAGCGAAGTCCTGCGTCTGCTTTCAGACAACCGCCGCGCCCAAACCCTGCTCGGCTGGCAGCCTGCCATCTCACTGGAAGAAGGCCTCCGCCACACCATTGATTGGGTCGCCAGCCATCTCGCGGACTATCATCCTCAACGCTACCGGATTTAGCCATTATGCCCCCCTATGGTATGTTGCTCCTGCCCGCCTGCCCGGAAGGCCGCCCATGAAAGCCATTATTCTGGCGGGCGGCAAGGGCACGCGCCTCGCCCCTTACACCAAGATTCTCCCCAAGCCCCTCATGCCGGTGGGTGACATGCCGATTCTCGAAATCATCCTCCGCCAGTTGGCCCAGGAAGGTTTTGATGAAGTCATCCTCACCGTCGGCCACCTCGCTGAACTCCTGCGCGCCTTCTTCGGCAACGGCGAAAAACTCGGCCTGCGCCTGACCTACAGCATCGAAGACCGGCCGCTGGGCACCGTCGGCCCGCTTGCCCTGCTCTCCGGGTTGGATGAAACCTTTCTCGTCATGAATGGCGACATCCTCACTGACCTGAAATACCGCACCCTGGTTGGCCACCATCGCCAGAGTGGAGCCCTTGCCACTATCGCCACCCATGTCCGGCGCGAGAAAATTGACTTCGGCGTCCTGTATACCGGCCCCCAGGGTCAGGTACTGGGCTATCAGGAAAAGCCAGTCCAGGAATATCAGGTCAGCATGGGAGTGTATGTCTTTGAACCGCCGGTGCTGCAACACATCCCCGCCAATGGCTACCTCGACCTGCCGGATTTGGTTCTCGCCCTTCTATCCCAAAACCTGCCCGTCAATTCCTATCGCTTTGAAGGCTACTGGCAGGACCTCGGCCGCCTAAGCGACTACGAAACCGCCATTGCCGACTTTGAACGCCTGCGGCCTTCGCTGCTGCCAGATCTGGAGAATCCAGAATGACCGACCGCCAGCCCTACGCCCGGGAACTCAAGAGCATCCTGCGCGCCTCCGCCAAACCCGCCAGCCTCAATGACCACCCCTGGACGCGCAGCCAGGTCGTCGCAGAAACCATCCGCACCCAGCCCGAGCTGGCCGCCCGCCCGGCCGGGGAGCAACTCCTGGCCGCCCTGGCCCAGCTCTTCCGCCGGATGCAGCCCGCCGCGCCGCCCGCCCAGGGCAAGCGGCTGGACACCCACTGGGGCCAGTTCGGCCTGCTCGCCGCCCTGTACTTTGCGCCCTTTGAATTCCGTATGCCGCGCCCCGCCCGCCTGCGCGATGCCTGGCCCCGGCTGGATGCCGCCATCCAGGAATATGTCCGTAGCCAGCCTGCGGGCAGCCCGGCCCCGGATGCCCTCGCCCATTACGCCCTCACCGCTCGCGAATCAGAAGCCGCGCCGCTAAGCACCCTTAGCGACTGGCACACCAACGGCCTCCAGCGCCTCGCCGAACTCTTTGCCGAGGAAGAAACTCGCCTGGCCGAGCGTGCCGGTCAACCCTCCATTCTCGAAGACCCCCACCGCCGCCTGCAGCGCCAG
>CAZEQN010000272.1:0-2448 GCA_964514335.1 uncultured Anaerolineaceae bacterium | reverse complement strand
TCGCTTCGGCACGGGTGCGGGCGGCGCGGTAGACGCGGTTGTCGGTGATGGCGGTGTAGGCATCCACCACCGCCAGGATGCGTGCCCCCAGCGGGATGTGCTCGCCTGCCAGCCCGTCCGGGTAGCCGCTGCCGTCGTACCATTCCTGATGGCTGCGGATGATGGGCGCCACCGCCCCCAGTTTCTTCACCGGCGCCACAATGCTCGCGCCAAACTCCGGGTGCTTCTGGATGGCGCGCAGTTCGTCTTTGCTTAAGGCGGCCGGTTTGAGCAAAATTTCATCGGGTACGCCAATCTTACCGATGTCATGCAGCAGGGCCGCCCAGCGCAGGGCTTCCAGTTGGGGTTGCGGCAGGCCCAACTGCCGCCCGATTTCCTCGGCCCACACCGCCATGCGCTCGCTGTGGTTGCTGGTGTATGAATCGCGCACGTCCATGGCATTCGCCAGCGCCAGCACGGTCTGTACATAGGCATCTTCGAGTTCTTCGTACAGGCGGGCATTCTGTACCGCCACGCCCGCCTGCCGCCCGATGGACTCCAGCAGGGCCAGGTCGCGGGGCGTGAAGACGCGGGCCGGGTCGCGGCTGAAAATGCCCAGTACGCCAATGATGCCTTCGGCCGACTGGATTGGGGCGGCCAGCAGGCCGTGTACGCTGGCCCTGACCCAGGCGTCAATGGCCTGGGGGTGGCGCGGGTAATCCTGCACCATCAGGCCCTGCCCGGCCGCCAGCACTTCCCACATGAGGCCGTGGCCGTTGGTCAGGTGCAGTTCCACTTCGGGCGGTTTGTTGTAAAAGAAGGTATCGAGGACTTCATGGGTTTCGGGGTTGACCATCGCAATCGAAGCGATTTCCCCGCCTACCAGTTCGCAGGCCAGCTTGCCGACCTGCTCAAAGAGGGTGTGCTGGTCGAGGGCGCGGCTGATGGCGCGGGTGACCTCATTAAGGCGTTGCTCGCGGCCGAGGGCGGTGTTGGTTTCCTGGAAGAGGCGCGCGTTCTGAATGGCAATGCCGGCCTGCCGCCCGATGGTTTCGATGGTGTTGACATCCCGCGGGCTGAAGTGCCCCGGCTGGCTGACGAAATACACCGCCAGCGCGCCAATCACCGCTTCTCCGGCCCACACGGGCACGGCGATGAAGCCACGGGCGCGGGCGGCCTCATGGTGCGCCAGGGCATCCGGATGGTCGCCATAGTTGTTGAGCAAAATCGATTCGCCCGAATCGACAATTTTCCAGGCCAGCCCCTCGCCGCGGCGGCTGGTGCGGGTGTAGTTGGTTTCGAGCGGGTTATAGACGTAGGGGAATTCCATGGTGTCGCCGTCCGGCAGCAGCAAGCCCAGCGAGCCGGCTTCGGCGCCCACCGATTCGCAGGCCATTCGCACCACATCGGTCATCACGCCTTCCACGGCCAGTTCGCGGGTGAGTTTGCGGGTAATTTCGTTTAACTGCTGTTCGCGGCGCAGGTTTTCGCTGCTCTCGGCAAACAAACGGGCGATTTCAATGGCGTTGGCGGCGTGGTTGGCGAAGGCAGTGGCGAGTTGGGCGTCTTCGGGTTTGAACTGCCCGACCTGGTAGCCATCCACAGTGAGGATGCCGATGACTTCGCCGCGCGCCACCAGCGGTACGCCCAGCCAGGCGACGATTTTCTCGGAATGGGGCGATTGCAACCAACCCGGGTCGAGGCGCACATCGTCAGTAATGGTGGTGCGCTGTTCAAACAGAATCGGCTGGGCGGGGCGGTTCTCGGCGACTTTGAAACTGAAGCCAATCAATTCGGCAGGCAGGTCGCCCCCGACCCGTTCAATCACCAGCAGGTCGTCGCGGCGCAGCATGACGGAGGCGCTGTCGTAGGGCACGACCTTGCGCAGTTGCTGGAGGATGAGGTCCAGCACGGTGTCGCGGTCGGTGGTGGTGCTGAGGATGCCGGTGACTTCGCGCAGGGTTTCGGCCTGCTGGCGCTGGCGGCGTTCGGTGTGCAGCAGGCGGGCTTTGGCAAGGGCCAGCGCCAACTGGTCGGCGAGGGTGCTTAAGGCGGCAACATCATCCTGGTCAAAGGCATTGACCTGATCGCTATCAATATTGAGGACGCCTATGAGCTCGTCATCGGCGAGCAGGGGCATGGCGAGTTCGGCGCGAATTTCACCCACATCCGGGGGGATAAAGTCCGGGTGTTCGGCGGCGTTGTTGGCCAGCACAAATTTGCGGGTGCGGGCGGCCAGACCGAGCAGGCCGACATGAACGGACTGGCGATACTGGCCGGGCATGATGGTTTTGCTGTAGGGCACGGAAATGGCTTCGAGGCGCAGGGTTTCGCCATCGGGTTCCAGGCACAGAACGCCCACATTGGTAAAGCCAAAATCAGTGTGCAGGCGATTGGAAACCAATTGGCAGAGTTCGGATACATCCAGAAGGCCGCTTAAGTCGCGACCAAGGCTGTTGAGCAGGGTGA
>CAZEQN010000271.1:0-2454 GCA_964514335.1 uncultured Anaerolineaceae bacterium | reverse complement strand
GGCCGCAACCTGCACCGCTTCGGCGGCCCCCTGTACACGAGCCGCCAACCCGACCTGCGGGCCTGGCTGGCACAAACCGACCCGGCCGCCCTCATCGTGGAAGCCAACCCGCGCTACCCGGATACGCCCACCGCCATCCAATGGATGCGCACCCGCCACCGCCCGGTCCTCGGCTGGGGGCTGGGCGCGCCGCCCCTCTCCGGCCTGCTGGCCGCCCCGCGCCAAAGGGCGCGCCTGCGCCTGCTCACCGCCCTGGATGGCGTGCTGGCCTACTCCGAACAGGGCGCCGCCGAGTACCGCGCCCTCGGCCTTGCGAATGTATTCGTCGCCCACAACGCCGCCGAACCTGCCCCCGCCGCGCCGCCGCCCAACCGCCCGGCCGCCTTCGATGGGCCGCCGGTCATCCTCTTCGTCGGCCGCCTGCAAACCCGCAAACGGCTGGACCTGCTCCTGCAGGCCTGCGCCGCCCTGCCCACTGCCCCGCGCCTCCTGATTGTGGGCAACGGCCCCGCCCGCCCTGAATTTGAAGCCGCCGCCCGCCGCCACTTCCCGGCCGCCGAGTTCCTCGGCGCGCTGCATGGCCCACCGCTGGCCGACCTCTTCCGCCGGGCCGACCTGTTGGTGCTGCCCGGCACCGGCGGCCTCGCCATCCAGCAGGCGATGAGTCACGGCCTGCCCGTCATTGCCGCCGAGGGCGACGGCACCCAGAACGACCTCGTCCGCCCCGGCCATAATGGCTGGCGGGTGCCGCCCGGCAGCCTGCCCAGCCTGCAAACCGCCCTCGCCGATGCGCTGCAAGACCCCGCTCGCCTGCGCGCCTATGGGCTGGCTTCCTACCGCATCGTGGCCGAAGAAATCAACACCCAGCGCATGGCGGAGGCGTTCATCAGGGCGCTAAATGTTGTAACTGAAAATTTGTAATTGGTAATTCGCAATTCCTCCATTGCAAACAACCATTGTTTAACTCATGTTTCCCTGTCTACCTGTCTACTTGATACTTGTCTCCCTGTTTCCCTGTCTCCCTGTATACTTATCCCAGCAACCCTCGCCACTTAACCTCATGAAACCCTCCCCTCTCGACCCCCACAACCCCACCCACGCCCGCCAGATGGCCGAAGTGCTGGTAGCCGGCTTTGCCCACCTCGGCGAGTACGGCTGGCCGGATATGCCCTCGGCTGAAGCAGAAATCGAAGACTTCCGTCAGGAAGACCCGCCCCCGATTACGCTCGGCATCTGGGAAGGCGACACCCTGCTGGGTTGGATTGGCGGCCTCTCGGTCTATAACGGCCACACCTGGGAACTGCACCCGCTCGTCATCCGTCCGGAAGCCCAGAACCGCGGCCTCGGCCGCGCCCTCGTGGCCGACTTTGAAGAACAGGTACGCCAGCGCGGCGGCACCACCGTCCACCTCGGCACAGATGACACCCACGGCCAGACCAGCCTCACCGGAGCCGACCTCTACGACAACCCCTGGCAGCACATCCGGAACATCCGCAACCTCGCCCGCCACCCTTACGAGTTTTACTTAAAGTGCGGCTACGCCATCACCGGCGTCATCCCGGATGCCAACGGCCCCGGCAAGCCGGATATCTTCATGTGCAAGCGCGTCGCCCCGTGAAAATCCTCTACGTGGCCGATGGCCGCTCCCCCACCGCCCGCAACTGGATTACCGGCTTGATTGAGCGCGGCCACGAAGTCCACCTCGCCAGCACCTACCCCGCCGAACCCCTGCCGGGCGTGGCCTCGCAACGGCTGACGCCGGTGGCCTTTTCGCAACTGCAACGTGCCGCCGCCGGAGGGGCCGCCGCCGGGCTGAACGCCAGCCTCAAAACCCGCCTGCGCCAGAGTCTTGGCCCCCTCACTCTGCCCGCCGCCGCCCCCGCCCTGGCCGCCTGTATCCAGCAGGTTCAGCCGCAGGCCGTCCACGCCCTGCGCATCCCCTACGAAGGCATGCTGGCGGCCGCCGCCCTGCGCCGCCAGCCGCGCATCCCTCTGATTCTCTCGGTGTGGGGCAACGATTTCACCCTCCACGCCCCATCCAACCCGCTGCTGGGGGGCGCCACCCGCGGCGCGCTGGGCCGCGCCAATGCCCTGCTGGCCGACACCCGGCGCGACCTGGACCTGGCGCGCCGCTGGGGCCTGGCCGCTGGCAAGCCCACCGCCGTCTTCCCCGGCGGTGGCGGCATCCGCCCCGAAATCTTTTACCCGCCCGCCACCGAAGCGACTGCCCCGTTCATCATCAACCCGCGCGGCCTGCGAACTTACGTCCGCAATGAAGTCTTCTTCGCCGCCGCCGCTCACGTCCATGCCCAACGGCCCGAAGTCCGCTTCCTCTGCCCCGCCATGCAGGGCGCGCCGCAGGCCGAAGCCTGGGTGGCGCAACACGGCCTTGCCGCTGCCGTGCAACTCCTGCCCGCCCTGCCCCAACCCGAACTGGCCGACCGCTACCGCCGG
>CAZEQN010000270.1:0-2510 GCA_964514335.1 uncultured Anaerolineaceae bacterium | reverse complement strand
TTGCAGGCGGTTGGGGTTCTCGCCAAAGCGGCCATCGTCCGGCCGCACCGAGGGTTCCACATAGCCCGCTTTCCACGGCTCCGGCCCCAGCACCCGCAAAAAGGTCGCCGGGTTATACGTCCCCGCCCCGACCTGCTGGTAATACGGCTTCCAGATTAAGCAGCACAGCGCCGCCCACAAGTCATGCAGGGCGGCGATCATGTCATGAAAATTAAGCGCCTGGGTCATAGGTCTGTTCTTCTCACTCGTTGGATTTACTCCATCATCCGGTACTTCAGTTACCAGTTACCAATTGCTGTTTTTTATTCTTTTTCACCAACGCCCCATTATAAGGCAAAGCCACACGCCTGTATAATGAGCGCATGTCTATGCTCAAAGTCCTGTACGATGGCTGGCCGCTGGTCGCCGCGCCAGACAGCCCCGCCAGCCTGCACCTGCTGGAACTGCTCGCCGCCCAACCGGCCGGCGTCTCCCCGGCCCTCGCCCTGCCGGATGCCCCGCCCACCGACCTGCCGGCCGGGTTGGAAATCCACGTCCAGCACACGCCCCTCACGCCAGGCGGTGCCCGCCGCTGGTTGCAACGGGCTTTACCAGATTTTCAACGCCAATCGCAGGCCGCCGTGCTGCACACCGCCCAGAGCGCTGCTCCGCTTTTCCCTGCCGGGCCGGTGGTCGTCAGCCCCTGCGGCTTCGGCCCGGAAGAACGCCCGCCCAGCGGCTTCCACGCCCGCCTCGGCGCTGCCCTCGGCGCCGGCGGCATGAGCCGCGCCCATGTCCTCTGGCCGGACGATACGACCACGCCCGCCACCATTCAGCCCGCCCGGTCGATTCCCGCCGCGACTCCGGCCGTCTTTCATCCCGCCCACAAAGGCCAGCGCCCGCCCTTTGACCTGCCGGAGGATTACATCCTCTGCCAGGTCCCCGCCAACCCCGCCCTGCTTAACCGCGTCTTGAGCGCCTGGTCCTGGGCGCACGGCCCGCTGGGCGCCGATTCGCCCCTCGTCCTGCTGGGGCTGGATGCCTACGGCCGCGCCTACGCCGAAACGATTCTGAAAAGCGAAGACATGCAAAGCAGCGTACGCGTATTGCCGCCCACCGCTCCCGCCGAAGCCGCCGCCGTGTACCGCGGTTGCCGCGCCCTCTTTCACCCCGCCGGCCCCGGCGGCTGGTGCAGCCCGGTGCGGCTCGCCCTGGCCTGTGGCAAGCCGGTCATCGGCGCCAACCGGCCCGACCTGGCCGAGCTGGTCGGCCCGGCCGGCTTCCTGATTGAAGAAGACGATGCCCGCCACCTCGGCGGCGGCCTGATTGCGGTGCTGGTCAAGGACGCCGTGCGCCGCGAGTTGGAAGAAAAAGCCGCCGTCCGCGCCGCCGCCTGGCAACCGGCCGCCTTCGCCGATGCGCTGGCCCGGTTTTACCAGTCACTACGATAAGCAATCAAAAACGCCCCTGAAATTCAGGGGCGTTCATTTTATAGAGTCGGAGATTTACCCGCCGCGCGCCAGCCGCAGGCTGTACAAGCCCAGGCCAGCCCCCACCACCAGCAGGCCAATTCCGAGGATGCCCAACAGCGGCGAGCGCCCGCCCTCTTCCGGCGGCAGGTCGGCGGCAATTGCCGCCCCGCTGGTCTGCGCCCCAAAATTCACCTGGGTCGTATCCCCCGGCAACAACTCCAGCCCCAGGTTCAGGCCGGTGGTCGGGTTGGTGTTTTCCGGAATCGCGACCGTGATGTTGTAATTGCCCACCGGGATATCCGTAAAGCAGGCCGCCACCGGCAACTCGGCCGGGCTGTCTTCGGTCGTGACATTGCCGGAATACAAGCCGTTGCGCTCGGTCACGCTGGCCGCCCCGCCACCCAGGCCGGGTTCCGTATCCTGCCGAATGCCATCCCCATTGGTATCGTCATACACCAGAATACAAATCGTGCCGGTGCTGATACCCGCCGTGGGTGAAGGGGTAGCCTCTGCCGGCGCGGCGGTTACGTCCGGCGCGGCCGTGGCCACCGCCGGGCCAGCCAGCCCCAGCAAAATAATCTGACCATCCTGCAAAACATCATCGGCCCCCAGCCCGTTCAGCGAACGTAACTCATCCAGCGTAATGCCACTCACCGCCGAGATACGCCACAGCGTATCGCCTGACTGCACCGTGTACAGGATGCGGCCATCTTCACCCGGGGTCGGGGTGGGGAACGGCGTAAGCTGGAACTGCGGCGCCGCCAGGGCGCTGGCGCTGCCCCATAACACCGCGCTCACGGCCAGAGCGACGGCTGCCACCAGCGGCAGGAGGGAAATTCGTTTGAAAGCATTCATGGTCAGATTATACCTGTCGCAAGCCCGCCCGCGTGTCCATCCAGCCAAATTCATCCCAAAGCAGGAGAATCTGATTCTGTGGATTCAATCCATTCACCATCCTATTGGATGTTGACAAGATGTTTTATGGATGGTAATATACTGGTATTGACCATCCATATGGATGGTCAAAAGAAGGCGAAAGGAGCCGTCATGCCCGAAGAA
>CAZEQN010000269.1:0-2511 GCA_964514335.1 uncultured Anaerolineaceae bacterium | reverse complement strand
CTCGACCCATCCCCCGCTGCATAATTCGAGAATTATAGGGGCGACCTGCTGGTCGCCCCCTCTTGTCATTCCGAGCTACGCGAGGAATCCCGGCCTCCACCGCCAACAATCCTGCCTGCTGGAATCTATCCAACACACTCCTTTAACCCAAAAACGCCCGGCCATGCACCGGACGTTCCCGTTTCATCATTCATTCTTCCTCCCTTCACCCCCTCCCCCCTGCTCCCCATCCCCCCTATCCCCCCAGAAAATCCTTCAACTTATCCAGAATCCCCTCCTGCGCCGGTTGCACCTCGCTGCCCATACTCTCGGCCAGCTTCTCCAGCAACTCGCGCTGCTCGCCGGTCAGCTTCTTCGGTACCGCCACATTCACCACCACCAGTTGGTCGCCGCGGCCATTCGCCCGCAAACGCGGCACACCTTTGCCGCGCAGCGTCAGCACCGTGCCCGGCTGCACCCCGGCTGGGATTTTCAACGCCTCCGGCCCGTCCACCGTCGGCACTTCCACCTCCGCCCCCAGCGCCGCCTGGGCGATATTAATATCCAGGTCCAGCAAAATATCCGTTTCGCGCCGCCGGAAATACTTGTGTGGCGTCACCCGCAGGGCGATGTACAAATCCCCCGGCGGCCCGCCGTTCACCCCCGGCTGCCCTTCGCCGCTCACCCGGATTTGCGTGCCGCCATCCACCCCGGCCGGCACATCCACCTTGCGGCTCACCTTCTTGCGTTCCAGCCCGCGCCCCTGGCACTGCGTACACGGCTTCTCAATCACTTCGCCCGCCCCCTGGCAGGTCGGGCAGGTGCTCACCTGCACCATGCTGCCCAGCAGCGTCTGGCGCGCCTGGCGCACTTCGCCCTGCCCGCCGCAGGTGCGGCAGGGGGTCGGGCTGCTGCCCGGTTCCGCCCGGTTGCCATTGCAGCGCCCGCACGGTTCGTCACGCTGATATTCCAGCACCTTCTCGACCCCGAACACCGCCTCTTCAAAGGTCAGGTCGAGGATGTACTGCAAATTGCCGCCCCGCCGCGCCCGGTTGGCGCGCGGACCGCGCCCCCGCCCGCCGCCAAAACCAAACCCGAACCCGCCCAGCAACTCCTCGAACAGGTCCGAGATATCCATGTTGGTAAAGTCCGGCGCGCCGCCAAAACCATTCAGGCCGGCATGCCCGTAGCGGTCATAGGCCGCCCGCTTCTCGCTATCCGAGAGCACCGCATACGCTTCATTGATTTCCTTGAAGCGTTCCTCGGCGTTTGGCTCCTGGCTCACATCCGGGTGGTACTGGCGCGCCAACTTCCGGAAGGCGCTCTTCAGCTCATCCGGGTTGGCCGTGCGCGGCACGCCCAGGATTTCATAGTAATCGCGGCTGGTACTCATCAATTCATCATCGCTCTAGCGGGTAGAGGCCAGCGCCTTATTCCGTTTCCTTGAAATCGCCGTCAATCACGTCCTCATCCGCCGCCGGGCCGCCTTCCGGTTCACCTTCGGTCGCTGGCCCACCCATCTCCGGGCCTGCCGCCTGGTAGGCCGCCGCCCCAATGCCCTGCACCACTGCCATCAGTTCCTCGGTGGCCGCTTTCAACGGGGCCGGGTCTTCGCTTTCCAGCAGGCCGCGCACTTTTTCCACCGCCTCTTTGGTTTTGGCTTGCAGGTCTTCCGGCACTTTGTCGCCCAGGTCTTTCAGCGTTTTCTCGGCCGTGTAAATCGCGTTGTCGGCCGTGTTGCGGGCCTCCACCTGCGCCTTGCGCTGTTCGTCCTCGGCCGCGTACTGCTCGGCTTCCTGGCGCATCTTTTCCACTTCCGCATCCGAAAGGCCGGAGGACGCCGTAATCGTGATGTTCTGGCTGCGGCCGGTGGCCTTGTCTTTGGCGGTTACATTCAGAATGCCATTGGCATCAATGTCAAAGGTCACTTCAATCTGTGGCACGCCGCGCGGCGCTGGCGGAATCCCATCCAGCAGGAACTTGCCCAGCGACTTGTTATCAAGCGCCATCGGGCGTTCGCCCTGCAGCACATGGATCTCCACCTGGCTCTGGTTGTCGCTGGCGGTCGAGTACTGCTGCGTCTTGCGCGTCGGGATGGTGGTATTGCGGTCAATCATCGGCGTTGCCACCCCGCCCAGCGTCTCAATCGAGAGCGTCAGCGGCGTTACGTCCAGCAGCAGGATGTCCTTGACATCCCCGCCCAGCACGCCCGCCTGAATCGCCGCCCCCAGGCCCACCACCTCATCCGGGTTCACGCCTTTGTGCGGTTCCTTGCCGAACAGTTTCTTCACCGCTTCCTGCACCGCCGGCATGCGGGTCATGCCGCCCACCAGCACCACTTCATTCACCTGGTCTACCGTCAGGTCGGCATCCTTCAGGGCGTTGCGCACTGGCGTCAGCGAGCGTTCCACCAGCGCCGCCGTCAGTTGCTCCATCTTGGAGCGCGTCAGCATCATCACCAGGTGCTTCGGCCCGTTGGCGTCCGCCGTGATGTACGGCAGGTTGATTTCCGTCTGCATCATGCTCGAAAGT
>CAZEQN010000268.1:0-2523 GCA_964514335.1 uncultured Anaerolineaceae bacterium | reverse complement strand
GGACGATGAGCGCACACTACGACGTCATTCTGGTTGGCGGCGGCCACAATGGCCTGGTCGCGGCCGCGGCCCTCGCCAAAGCCGGCCGCAAAGTACTGATACTGGAAGCCCGCAGTACGCTGGGTGGCCTCGCCGGCGCCGAAGAACTCTTCCCCGGCTTCCTCGCCCCCAGCGGCCACGCCGATGCGGGCCTGTTCTCGCCCAGAGTCATTCAGGAACTCAAACTGGAACAGCACGGCCTGGCCTTTGCCCCGGCCGCCGCGGCCGTCTTCGCCCCCCAGCCGGATGGCCGCACCCTGACCCTCTGGCACGACCCGGCCCGCAACCCGGCCGAAATCGCCCGCTTCTCGGAAAAGGACGCCGCCCGCTACCCGGAGTACCTGCGGGTGGTCAGCCGCCAGGCAGCCGTGCTGGCCGCCATCGCCCATGAGACCCCGCCGGACATCATCCACCCCAACCCGGCCAAACTGCTGCCGTGGGCGGGCGTGGCCCTCAAGGCCCGCCGCCTGGGTGGGGCCGAGATGATGGACCTGCTGCGCGTCCTGCCGATGACCGCCCAGGAATGGCTCAACGAGTGGTTCGAGTCGCCTGCCCTGCAGGCCGCCCTCGGCGCGCCGTCCGTGACCGGCGGCCTGCTCGGCCCGCAGTCCTCCGGCTCGGCTTTCATGCTGCTCTATCAGCAAATTGGCGCGCCCAACGCTGGCTACCGCTCGGCGCGCTTTGTGCGCGGCGGGGTCGGCGCCCTGATGGCCGCCCTGACGCGCGCCGCCGAAGCCCACGGCGCCGAAATCCTCACCGACACCCCCGTGACGCGCATCCGGGTGGAGAACGGCCGCGCCACCGGCGTGGAACTGGCCGATGGCGATGTGCTGACCGCCCCGGTCATCGTCTCCAATCTCGACCCGCGCCGCACCTTGTTTGGCCTGGTCGGGCCGCAACACCTCGGCCCGCGCGTCATGCGCCGCACCCGCGCCATCCGCTTTCAGGGCAGCACCGCCCGCCTGACGCTGGCCCTCTCCGGCCTGCCGGCCTTCAAGGGCGCGCCCGAAGGCCTCGAGCATTTGAGCGGCTACACTTTGCTGTGCCCCTCGCTGGAGCATCTCGAACGCGCCTACGATGATGCCAAGTACGGCCGCATCTCCGCCCAACCGGCCCTCGAATTGCACTTCCCCACCCTGCAGGACCCGGCTCTCGCCCCTTCCGGCATGCACCTCGCTTCCATTAACATCCGCTTCGCGCCCTATGCCCTCAAGAGCAGCGCCTGGCCGAAGGAAGGCAAGCGCCTGACTGACCTCGTCATCAAGACCCTCGACGCCTACGCCCCCGGCTTCAAGGCCCTCGTCAAGCACAGCCACCTGCGCACCCCGGCCGACCTGGAACGCGACTTTGGCGCCACCGAGGGCGGCGAGATGCACGGCCAGATGGGCCTCGACCAGTTGCTGATTGGCCGTCCCATCGCTGGCTATGCGCAGTACGCCACCGAAATCGAAGGTCTGTACCTGTGCGGCGCCGGCGCCCACCCCGGCGGCGGCCTCACCGGCCTGCCCGGCCGCAACGCCGCCCGCGCCATCCTCAAGGCGAGCTAAATGTCTGCTTTTGCATCCGTTTCTTAGATTTTCTCTGTGCCTCCGTGCCTCTGTGGTTAAAATCTTTTGATGAGCTATCCGGAACCCGACCTCTCCGACTACACCCCCTCCCCGGACCTCACCCGCGCCCGCACCCTGCCCGCCCGCTGGTACCTCGACCCGGCCTTCCTCGAACTCGAGCGCGCCCGCGTCTTCGCCCGCACCTGGCAGCCCATCGGCCGCCGCGACCAGGCTCTGCGCCCCGGCGACTACTTCACCGCCGAGATTCAGGGCGAGCCGCTGGTAATCACCCGCGGCACGGATAACACCCTGCGAGCCTTCTCCAACGTCTGCCGTCACCGCGCCGGGCCGGTGGCCCGCGGCCAGGGCAACCGCAAGACCCTCCAATGCCAGTACCACGGCTGGACTTACGACCTCGATGGCCGTCTGCTTAAAGCCCCCGAGTTTGACGGCGTGGCCGACTGGCAACCGGAGCAGGTCTGCCTGCCCGCTGTGGCGGTGGCCGAGTGGGGGCCGTTCATCTTCGCCAACCTGCACCCCGCCGCCTCGCCGCTAACGGAAATCCTCGGCGCTATCCCGGAGGAAGTCCAGCAGGCCGGCTTTGACATCGCCAGCATGGCGCTGATTGAACGCCGCGACTACGAAATCCAGTGCAACTGGAAAGTGTATATTGATAACTACCTCGAGGGCTACCACATTCCCATCGCCCACCCCGGCCTGTACCGCGCCCTCGATTATGACCAGTACCGCGTGGAAACCCATGCCCACTACTCCAAACAGCATGCCCCCATGCGCCCGGCCCCCGACCAGCCCGCCGGACACCCCCCCGACCGCCGCCTGCTGCGCGGTGCGGCCGAGGAGCAGGCGCTCTACTATTGGCTGTTCCCCAACGTCATGTTAAACTTTTACCCGGACAACCTGCAACTCAACATCTTCC
>CAZEQN010000267.1:0-2533 GCA_964514335.1 uncultured Anaerolineaceae bacterium | reverse complement strand
ATTTCCAGCGGGTAGTACACATGCCCGGAGCGCAATTCCGGGTGATGGAGCAAATGCTCATTTAAGCCATCGAACTGCTCAACCTGTGGCAGGTCGCCCTCGCCGTAATGTTCCGCCCACAATTTTGTATAGTTGCTATGGGCGTAAAAATCCTGCACCGCATGCAGCAGCCGCCCAAAGGCCGCCCACGCCTCCGCTACTGGCGCGCCATTTTGTAGCGTGTGGCGCACTCTGGCGCGCTGCTCGGCCACATACGCCCAGCCCAGCGCGAACTTGCTCTCATCAAAATGAAACTCCGGGTGGCCAAAGAATCCGCTCAAAATCGCGTCCTGTCCGGTATTGGCCGCCTGGATTGCCGCCAGCGCCGCCGGGCTAAAAAAACCATCCAGCGCCTGTGCGCACAACTGCACGTGATACTCTGCTTTCATCCCATCTCCCTTTCACCCATCCCCAATCACAATCAGGTCTTTCAGGTCTTCAAATATCCCCGGCCCGATTCCTTCCACGTTCATTAGCTGCTCAATACGTTCAAACGCCCCCTGCTCGGTACGGTAGGCAATTATCGCTTCCGCCCGCACCGGCCCAATTCCCGGCAAGGCCAGCAACTCATCATAACTGGCCGTATTCAAATCCAGCGGAAAAACCACCTCGGCCGTACTTGTCGCTGGCCCCACGGCCGTGGGTGGGATGTAGCCAAACGGCGTGGCTGTCGGCTGAAAGGGCACGCTGATTTTCTGCCCGTCCTGAACGGTAGCGGCCAGATTGAGCAATCCGGCATCAGCCTCGGCCAACAGCCCACCTGCCGCCTCAATCGCATCCAGCACCCGGCTGCCGGGTGGCAATGCCACCACATCCGGCGCGGCCACTGCCCCGCTCACCTGCACCAGCAGCGCCGCCGGGCTGGGCGCAGGTTGCAGGGTCACCGGCTCGCCACGCGGGCCGCTGCTCACCAGCGCCAACACCCCGGCCCCCAACAGGCCGCCGGCCAATCCCAATGCAGTTTGCCAGAATCCTTTTCGTTCGATATCCATTGCGCACTCCGGGCGCCACCTTTCCTGATTATAATCATCAGAACCTCTGGTTAACCCCCAAATTGTCAGGATTTCAATGACCGGAACTCTGCTCAATATCGCCACTGTCCTGCTCGGCGGCGCGCTCGGCCTGCTGTTCGGGGCGCGTCTGCCGGAGCGAGTACGCGCCACCGTGGTTGCTGGCCTCGGCCTGTTCACCGCCGCCATCGGTTTCCAGATGTTCACCGCCAGCCACAACCCGATTGTCGTCCTCGGCGGCCTGCTGGTTGGCGGCATCCTCGGCGAATTCGCCCAGATTGAGCTGGCCCTCCAAAACTTGGGGGCCACCCTGGAACGCCGTTTCGCCGGAGGCAGCGGCGCAGGCGGGGCGGCCAATCCCTTCATTCGCGGCTTCCTGACCGCCTCGCTGGTTTTCTGCGTCGGCCCCATGACTATCCTCGGCTCCATTCAGGATGGCCTCACTGGCGACTATTCCCTGCTCGCCATCAAAAGCGTGCTGGATGGCTTCGCCGCCCTGGCCTTCGCCTCCAGTCTGGGAATCGGCGTGCTCTTCTCCGTCCTCGTTATCCTGGTCTATCAGGGTGGGCTAAGCCTGCTGGCCGCCCAGGCCCAAACCCTCATCTCTGAACCGATGATGGCCGAGATGACCGCCGTCGGTGGCGTTCTGCTCATCGGCCTCGCCATTTCCAGCTTGCTGGAAATCAAGCCCATCCGCGTCGGCAATTTTTTGCCCGCCCTGCTGATTGCCCCCCTGTTGGTTGCGTTACTGACTGCCCTCGGCATTAACTAAAAAGAGCCGCTTTTCAGCGCGGCTCTTTTCGTTTGCATCATTTCATCAGGGGGATTACGGCACATTGTATTCCGGCGCCCGCGGGTGGCTGCGGTTTTCACGAATGTACCGTTCAATGCCGGCCACATCCACTGTTTCAAAACGCTGCTCCCAGGCCCACGAAGTCAGCACCACCGGCTCTACCATATCCGCCCACGGCAATACCACCACCTTGGCCGGGCTGTTCTCATGGATTTCACGCAAAGTGGCCGTCAATTCTTCACAGGTGCCTTCGTACGCCGCACAGTTGTACCAGATGATGACATAGCCATGCTCCATGCTATGCACCGCGTGCTGCTCGGGGTAATCCAGACCGACGAGGTCGGCCTCGGTATAAAACCCCGCGGGCAGCGGCTGGTCGTAGTGCATCCCACTGGTCGGTGGGCTGGTGTTGTACTCCACCTTGGTCCCCACCGGCACATGTTCAGCGCTTTCCATCGGCGGCACTTCCACACCCGTTGTCGGCCCATTAATTGAGCTGACCGCCCAGATTAAACCTGCCACCGCTGCCGCCCCAATCAGGATGGACACAATGCGGTTACGGAAGCTTTCCTGCTGCCGGCGCTGGCGGGCCTTAGCGCGCCGTTGTTCTTTCTTATTGCCTTCCATCGTTGCTCCTTCACTCCATAAAATATCCTGCCAATGATAACCGATACAAGCATAAAAGCGCGGC
>CAZEQN010000266.1:0-2574 GCA_964514335.1 uncultured Anaerolineaceae bacterium | reverse complement strand
AGGTTCCCGCTGGGCCTCAACTGCAAACAAGCAGGGCTAGCAAGAAATTCCGCGTTGCCCCAGTCCCACAACATCTTTACAACGGCCACCAGCAGGGCCGCGCCAACCATCGCCCACAGGCCGCCCATAATGGCGGTGATATAACCACCCACCGCCGGAATGGCGCTCAAAGCCGCATTGGCGGCTGCCAAACCAAGAGCAGCCAGAATGAAGCCGTGGTCGCCGCTCTTGCCCCAGCGCAGAATGCCAATCACCAAACCAATGATGACCAGCGCCATGCCGAGTACATCCATGGTGACAAAGGCGCCAACGACGGCCAGCACCACGCCCAACCAGAACAGATACTTCCCTAAACTTTCCATGGTCTCTCTCTCCTTGCTTATGGATGAAGAATAGAAGTTGGGAACCTCAACTAATTAAACCCAATTTGGCTGAATTAGATACTCAAAAACAGAACGAATTTTCCAAGATTGTTGCGTTTTTCACAATTCGGCTACAGCTCCACCACGGTGGTCTGCGGCCGGCAGGCGGCGCAGCCGTGCCCACATCGGCACCACCGGCAGGAGAATGAAGGCCCCCATCACAATCGCCGCCCGAATGCCCGCCCAACGCCCCATCGCCCCTATAAACGGCCCGCCGGCCAGTTCGCCAAACGCGTCTATCTGGGCCGCCATTGAATGTACCGTGGCACGCACCCGCGAATCCACATAGACATTGATAAATGCCTCACTCAACGGGAAGGTCACCCCCCGCAGCATGTCAAAAACCAGCATCACCGCCACCGCCAGCGCGAAACCCGGCGCCCAGGCAAACGCCAGCATGCAGCCGAACATGATCGCGTATAGCATTTGCAGCACCCGCGCCAGCCCCAGCGAATCGCTCATGTTTACGGTCCGTACCGCCACTTCGTTGGCCGCCAGGTTAAGCAGCATGCCGCTCACACTGATGATGCCAAACCACTCCACCGCTCCCAGCTCAAACCCCAACACCGCCGGAAAGACGAAGTTCAGCAGATGCGGATCTCCCAGCCGGTCCCAACCTTCGCTGTACAGACCGACAAACAGACTGATGAGCGCAAACAGCACCAGCGCTCGCCGCCCCCGAATTAAAGCCAACCCCTCCCGCACTGTGGCGAACAGGTCGTTCCAACCTTCGCGCTCTTCGGCCGGCTTGCGCTTAAACCCGGTTTCACTCATCACCAGCCCCATGACCACACCGAACAGTACCCGCAGTCCACCACCCACAATGAACGGCAACGCCAGCGACTGCCGCGCCAACACGACTGCCAGCGGGATGCCCAGCAAACTACCGGCCAGCATAAACTGGCGGCTGCGCAAAAACGCCCGGTTCGCGGCCGGCACGCCAATTTCATCGCTGATCCAGGCCGTGTGCGCCCCGCTGATAAATGTATTCCCAAAACCCCAGATGACATGTCCCAGTAACACCACCGCAAACACCGGCTCCAAACCCATGACCACCGAGCCGATACCGGTCAGCAGTACCCCAAGAATCACCGAAAGCCGCCGACTGACCACATCTGCCACCACACCAGTTGGCACTTCAAACAGGAAAATCGTGATTTCAAAAATTGTGCCGAGAATCACCAATTGAAAGGGGTCCAGCCCCACGGTTTGCACCAGATAAATCGCAAAAGTCGTATTGGTGGTGCGGTTAGTCAGTCCAAACACAAACTGCGAAAGCAGGTACAGCGTGGTGGGGTTCATTTTCTTAAATGGCACGCAGAGTCTCCACAAAGCGAGAAATGGATGATTTCAAGATTATTTATTCAGAAAGCGGGTCAGCAAATTCAGCCCTACGGTCAGCAATAGCGAAAGCAGGATGGAAGTAGCCAGCGGGAAGACGCACGTCAGGCTGCCAATTTGAAGCCGAACATCACCCGGCAGGCGGCCCAGCGGCAGGCCCAGCCGCCCCGCCAGCCACAACCCACCGCCCAGCAGGAATACGCCTGCTCCAGCCGCCATAATGAATTTGCCGATTTGCTGAATGTCCATCCCTAAAACAATTGCCCCTGTGGCCCTTTGGGCGGCTCTAAACCCAGATGTTCCCAGGCGCGGGCAGTGGCCACCCGGCCCTGGCTGGTACGCTCCAGAAAGCCAAGTTGCAGTAGGTACGGCTCAACCACATCCATGATCGTATCGGCTTCTTCGCTGACTGAAGCAGCGATGGTGTTAAGCCCCACCGGCCCGCCACCGTACTTATCTATAATCGCGTGCAGCACGCGCCGGTCCATCTGGTCCAATCCGAGCGAGTCCACATCCAGCAGGCTCAACGCATCCGCCGCAACCTCGGCGGTGATGATGCCCTCCGCCCGAACCTGGGCAAAGTCGCGTACCCGCCGCAGCAGGCGCAAAGCCACCCGCGGCGTACCGCGCGCCCGCCGGGCGATTTCCAGCACGCCATCCGGCTGCGCTTCTACTTGAAGGCGGGCGGCAGCCCGGCGAACGATTTCTTCCATTGCGGCCGGTTCATAGTAATTCAGGCGATACACCGCCCCGAAGCGGGCACGCAGCGGAGCAGTAACCAGCGCCAGCCGGGTGGTCGCCCCAATGACCG
>CAZEQN010000265.1:0-2612 GCA_964514335.1 uncultured Anaerolineaceae bacterium | reverse complement strand
GGCGCCGGTAAGCGCCATGTACATGGTGCGGGGGATAGGGGTCGCGGTGAGGGTGAGGACGTCCACCTCTGTACGCATTTTCTTAAGGAATTCTTTATGGGTAACTCCGAAGCGTTGTTCTTCGTCAATAATCAGCAAGCCCAGGTCCTTGAAGCTCACATCGGATTGCAACAGGCGGTGAGTGCCAATGACAATATCCACTTTGCCCTGGGCCAATTGCAGCAGGACTTCACGTTGCTCGGCGGGGGTGCGGAAGCGCGAGAGCATTTCAACCCGGGCGGGGAAGGCGGCCAGGCGCTGCCTAAACGTGCGATAGTGTTGCTGGGCAAGGATGGTAGTGGGCACCAAGATGGCGACTTGTTTGCCATCCAGCACGGCTTTAAAGGCCGCTCGGAGGGCAACCTCTGTTTTACCGTAGCCCACATCTCCACAAATCAATCGGTCCATGGGGCGCGGGCTTTCCATATCGCGCTTCACTTCGGCCAGTACTTTGAGCTGGTCTTCGGTTTCAATATAGGGAAAAGAGGCTTCGAGTTCATGTTGCCAGGGCGTATCCGGGCTGAACGCGAAACCGGGCGCCACCTGGCGGCGGGCATAGAGTTCGAGAAGGTCCTCGGCCACTTCTTCTACTGCGCGTTGCACCCGACTTTTCGTGGCCTGCCACTCGCCGCCGCCCAGGCGGCTGACTGTTGGGGTGTGGCCGCGCCCGCCGATGTAACGACTGAGTCGGTCTGCCTGATGCACGGGAACGTAGAGCTGGTCACCGTTGGCATATTCAACGGCGAGGTATTCCTGATCGCTGCCATCCAGGGTGCGTTTGACCAAGCCCTGAAACTGGCCAATGCCATAGTCTACATGTACAAGCAGGTCGCCGGATTGAAAGTCCGGGTAGCTGGCTTCGGGCGGGGTGGAATGTTTTTGGGGCCGCTGACGGGGTTGCGGGCTGCGCCAGCCGAAGATTTCGCCATCGGTATAGAGATGCGTTTGCTGGCCGCCCGGGTGGGAGAGCAGCCAGCCTTCTGCCAGACTGCCAGAAATGAATTTGGGTTGCTCCGGCGCCAGTTCGGTAAGCGATTTTTGCCAAAGTTCTTCAAGGCGAGCAGCCTGACGGGAAACGATGGTCAGATGGTCGCCGCGGGCATGCATGCGCTGGAAAAAATTTATCGCTTCCTGAACTTGCCCGCCAAAGCGCTGCCCGGGCGTAAAAGCAAAGGCAAGGTCGCTGGGGTTTTCGGCGCCGGCTGGCCCCAGTTCCAGCGTGGTTTGACGGGTGAGCTCATCGCGAATGTCATCCAGCGTGAGATATGGCACGGGATAATCCGCTGGCAGACTGATTTCGGCCTCGGCATCCGCGCGCAGGCCAACCGCCTGAACTTCAAATTCGCCAAGTGTATCCTGCAAGGCATACCAGTCTTCCACAAGTATCAGGGTGTTGCGGGGGAGATAATCCAACAGGCTGGCGGGAGCCGGATGCAGAAGTGGCAGGTGGAACTCTGTCCATTGCTGGCCGGGAGAAGGTGTGGGTTGGTCTGTGGGAATCAGGAATTCGCGGGCGGGCGGCAGGAAAACTTTGTCTATCAGCCGGTCGCGGCGCTGGCTGGAGGGGTCAAATTCACGCAGGCTCTCAAGTTCATTGCCAAAAAAATCCAGGCGAACGGGCCGTGGCCCGCCCTGCGGCCAGATATCCAGTATGCCACCGCGACGGGCAAACTGACCTGAAGACACAACTGTATTGACGGCCTCGTACCCAGCCTGCACCAGCTCATGTGCAAGGGCCAGCGGGTCGGCCCGAAGGCCGGTTTTGATGGTGCGGGCGGCTTTAAGGAATTCGCGCCGGGGCAGGGTGCGGGTCATGAGGGCGCGGGCCGGAGCAAGAATGATGGGCGGCTGTTCCAGGCGGGGCGCGCCGGGAACCAGTTCAGCGGCTAACAGTGTGAGGGCTTGAAGCCGCTCGCGCCGAGATTGATCGCTCCAGGGAGCGTTTTCATAGAATAAAGACGAAGGTTCGGGGAAGAAAACGCGGGGTGCCTCGGGGAGCCAGAGGGCTATTTCTTCCAGCAAACTTAACGCATGGCTGGTACGGGTGGTAAGCAGGAGGATGGGGCGCTGGGTGCGATGATAGAGTCCGGCCAATACTGGCAAACGACTGGCGCGACTAAGCCCAAGGGAGGACATGGCTCCGGCGCCGGGCGCAAGACTTGAAACAATGCTTTCAAAACCGGCAAGCGCCGTGATCTGCTCTATCAGATGGTTCATTTATTCGGCGCTGTTGTACGTGTTCATGGCGGTGAGAATGCCCTCCGCCACAAATGCAAGGGCGGCCTCGGCGGACTTGCCTACTATAAAGGCGAGGCTGAGCATTTGCTCTTTGGAAAAATCCTGGAGGACGTAATCCGGGGTCGCCATGCGGCCGGGGGGCCGACCAATGCCAACCCGCAGGCGCGGAAATTCCTGTGTGCCGAGATGCTCGATTATGGACTTCATGCCCTTCTGGCCGGCTGAACCGCCTTCCGGGCGGAGCCGAATGGTTTCAAAAGGCAAATCCACATCGTCATAAATGACGAGAATACGTTCGGCTGGGATTTTATAGAAGCGGGCGAGGCCACCCACGG
>CAZEQN010000264.1:0-2638 GCA_964514335.1 uncultured Anaerolineaceae bacterium | reverse complement strand
ACGTCCGCACAAAATCTTTAGGTCGTGATCCCCGTGATTTTCCCGTGCGCCTTGTCGTTGGCGACCAGCAGGCTGAACTCGCCCACCACTTCGCCTTTCAGGCTGTCGCCGCTGCGGGCCAGCTCGTAGGAGTGGAATGGCCGCAGGGTGTAGAAACCGATTTTGTCGGATTGCAGGATATAGGCGGTATCAGCCGGGCACCAGCGGTCCATCACCAGTTCCAGCTCGCCATACTGGGTGACCACGCGCTCGATGGCATCCAGCCCGAGGCGGTTCTCGCCCTGGCCGACGCGCACAAAAGCCGAGGTATCCAGCAGGCCGCGCAGGTCATTGGCCACGCGCGGGTTCATCACCAGCAGGTCGGGGTAGCCGCCCTGCATGATGATTTCTTCCATCAGGCTGTCCACATCCGCCTTGCTGATAGCGCCGCCGGCATCTACGCTGTTGAGAGTGATGAAGGTAGCCAGGCCGCCCATGCTGCGCGGGCTGACGGCGCTGCCTTCGGCGCGCACGCCGTGAAAGGCGGCCCGTTCCACCAGCCGCAGCAGGTGCGGCACGGCCTTGTTGGCCTGGTACATGAACTCGTCTTCAATGCCGTGTTGGCTGATGGCCTGCAACGTGCCGCTGACCTGCACCGCTTTCTGGAAGATGCTGGTGTAGTTGTAGGGCGCCTGGATTTCAGTGAGCGCGCCGAAGTCGGCATCGTCACCTTCCAGGCGCGCCATGCCCACAATCTGGATTGGCGCATCGGCGGCGTGGGTACTGTTCGTCCCGCCATAAGCCCGCGAATAGACCGTGACGGTGTCGTCACCGGTATCCACGCTTTTGACCACCATGTACTCGGCGCCGATGAGCAGGATGTGGCCGTCCTGGAACAGGCTGGCATCCGCCACGCCAAAGGTCAGGGCATCATCGGCAATTGTCGTGCCATTGTCGGCGCTGGTTTCGAGCGGGTCAAGGTCGTCTTCCAGCAGTTCGACCTTGTAGCCGTTGGGGCGCACTTTGAACTTCTGGCGGGCGCTGTCCAGCCCAAGGCGCGCCAGCAGGGGCGTATCGCGCGGGTCCACCATCTGGATGACATCGCTGATGGCGCGCGCCTGGGCGGTAGGGTCAGAATATACAGTTTTGGGTGAATCAAGAATCGTCATGGGTTTCCCTCAAAGTGCGGTAGGTGGTAAGTGATAAGTGTCAACGAGGCAACGGCGAACCCCGCCGTCAAATCGGAGTAATGGTTTTCAGGTCAGACAGCGGGCTTCAGCCCGCTGCAACTGAAGAATCCACCCGTTGACGCATTGACCCGTTGACGCATTTCCCCTAAAACAGCGCCAGCCCCTTTTCACGGAACTCGCGTTTGAGCGCCAACAGGCCGTTCAGGTCGCCGGGGCGCAAGGCGCGCAGGCGGCGCTGGTACTCGGCCGTCAGGTCATCCGGCGGGCGGCCGCCACCGGGCTGAATGGCCTGGGCGGGCGTGGCCGCCGGGCGGGGCGGCTGGGCCAGCGCGGCAGTCGCGGCGGCTTCGAGGACTTCCAGGTAGGCGGCCAGACCAAACTCGGTCTGGGTCAGGGCGGGCAGGTCCTCCAGCCCGGCCTGTTGGGCGAGGGCCGCCGCGCGGGCGCGCAGGGCTTCGCCATCCGGCGGTTGGTGGGCGGCCAGCGCCCCATACTGGCGTTCCAGTTCGGCCCAGCGTTTGTCTTTGGCGCTCTGAAAGCGGCGGTCGATTTCTTCCCGCACGGCGGCGGAAAGCGCTTCGTCCGGCGCGGCCGGCGAAACCTCCACGGGCGAAGGCTCCGGCGGCACAGGCGCGGCGCTGTTTGGCAGTTCGGGGTCGTTCATGGTTCCTCCCTGGGTGGTAAAGCGGGTCAATGAGTTGATGGGTCAATCAGAATTTATTGTGAGGTAGCCAGGCAATTTTCCTTCCCCGTGTCTCCCTGCCTCCCTGTTTACCTGTCTACCTGTCTACCTGTATCCCTGTATCCCTGTATCCCTGTATCCCTGTCTTCTTAAATCTCTCGCCCTCACCCCGCCGGAGGAGCGCCCAACCGGACGTGTGGCGGGGTGAGGGCGGTTACCGCCCCCTGACGCATCCACTCGCACAGTATAGCACAAGTGTTCTATTTACACCAGCTGCCCACCCAGCCGTCAAGCCCTTGACGGGCAAGACTGGATTGACTTGCAATTTGCTCCTTTTCATTTGCATCACCTCTGCCGCCCTTGACCGGCCGCCGCCCGGCTGGTATGATACCCCTCGGCTGGTCGCGGGATTCTTGCGCGACAATTTGGCCCGGATTGGCAGGTGAAACGCATTGGCTAAAGTACATCTTCGTGAAGGCGAGTCGCAACAGGCTCTGTTCCGCCGCTTTCGTAAAGCCGTCTCCGGCAGCGGTGTATTAAGCACTGTGCGCAAGAAACGCTGGTTCATCAGCGAATCCGAGCAGCGCCGCATTGACAAGAAGAAAGCCATTCGCCGCGTGCGCCGCAAGGCCACCATCATCACAGAAAAGACCAACCGCGGCCGCTAGGCCCCCGCTGGACACTTGAACGGCTCCGCACCCGCGGGGCCGTTTTTGATTCCAGCGACGGGGCGGCCGCCCCCCCCCCCGCCCCCGTATTTGTGGGGGGGGGGAGGTGAAGGGGGAGA
>CAZEQN010000263.1:0-2639 GCA_964514335.1 uncultured Anaerolineaceae bacterium | reverse complement strand
GCCAATACATCCGTCGGTATCTGCCCCCCCATCGATTGTATCGTCTCCCCCGCCCCCTACAATGCAATCATCGCCACCCAGTCCATCAATCACATCCGCGCCATTGCTTCCCAATATCAGGTCATTTCCAGCAGTGCCGTTAATGTTGCCTGAACCAGTCACCAGCGTGGTAAGCGTCAGCCCTGCACATTGGGAGGGTTTTAACGTATTGGCAGAAATCGCCAAATCATTCACATCGGCACCGCTTTCAGGCACTGTATTGGCAGCGGTAATCGCCGTAGTGACCCCCGCCGCGACCACCAGCAGACCGAGCCCCATCCCCAGCCAGCGCCGGGAAATAACCGGTAAACGCAGCCAGCGCGGTTTCATCACGCCCCGGCCTCGCCAATAATCTGAATTTCATACACATAGGTGATTTCCGGCGTCACCGGCGACTGCACCAGATACCGATGCGTCTCGCCCAATTGCATGTGGTAAATCATGCACTGGTCACGCTCGGCGATTTTTGCCAGCTCGTGAATGCTGCTCACCCGCACCGGCCGGCGGCGCGGCAACACGTCATCCTGCACCGTGACCAGCATGGGGCCATACAGCACTTCCACCTGGGCGGCTTCACCGCGCCGGAAAGCCCGGTACACCTGCGAACCCAGATAGCCAATTACCAGTACCATCACGTTCAGGCCAATCACCGCCACTATGCGAGCCGTCTTTACCGGCAACTTCAGGCCCACAATTGAAATTACATTATCCTGCTCAACCTCTTGCGGCACAGAGCCAATATTAATTTGTTCAAACACGTCCGCCGGCCCATTGGTCGGTTTTACCAACTGGACCTGCAAATCATCAAAACCGAATATCAATTCGGGGGCATAGACATTTTCAAAGGTGATGCCATTCAATTTACCCAGCACGGTCACCTCGGTGCGCACCGTCATCATAAATTCCTGGCGCATCAGCCCGGTTTCCGTTTCCAGGCGGTCAATGTGTTTCTGTATATCATCAAATCGAATGGTGCCTTCGGCGGTAAAGCTCTTGCCATCAAAATAAGTGTCCGGCAAGATTTCAATCGTGCGTTTCCAGCCGCTGATATCCGCAATTTCCACCACCATCCGGTAGATGCCGCGCACGTCGGTAGCATCCGGCGAGGCCAGGGTATAGGCCAGCCCAACCGTAAAGGAATCCGTCAAACGCCGGAAGACCGGTTCACCCGGGCTGACCGTGGGGCCGTCATAGACGCTGCCCGGCGCGCTGGCAGAATAGGTGTAGCTGGCCCGCTCCGTGAAATTCAGGGGCACATTCGCCATGACCGTCAACGGCCGGGTAAAGGCCACAATCGCCAGCACCACCAGCACCACGGCCACCACTCCCGCCGCCATCAACATTTCCAGGGCGTTATCACGCACCTGGGCCTGGGGCTTCACGCGCTCCACCTGCTCCAGCGGCCCGGCCGGGATGGCGCGCGCCGCGCTCGGCTGGGTTTCCACAAAACGCCGCTGGACCGCCGCTGGCAAACTTTCGATGTTTTCAGGGGCGCGCGTCACCAGTTCGCGGAAAGTCTTGCGTTCGCCGTCAACTGGTTGTGCCGCCACGCTGGCCGCCGGCCCACCGACGTTAAGATGCTGCTCAAAGGTCATCACTTCTCTTGGGGGATTCATTCGCCGCTCCGTTCTCTTTCGCCTCGAAGTGGAACTATCCTGTGCCGGTTTCCCTATCAGGGAGCCCGCCATCATCACACCCACACCCAGCGTGAGCGCTGTAAACATCACCGGCTGGCGCAGGAAGTTAATCCACTTGCCGCCGCCGGGGAAATGCAACCATAACTTGCCAATAATTTCATCTTCGGTTGGTTCGTGCGTATCGAGAAAATCGTTGTTATCGCCCTGCAAAATAAAACGGTCACCCTCTTTAGCGATGATGCGATGAAACACGCCGCCAATCATCGGGTGTTCGTAAGCCACCGCATCGCCAATCTGGTATTCGGGCTGGGCGCGCACAATCACCAGGTCATACCGATAAAACTTCGGCTCCATGCTGTTGCCGATAAGGATGACATAGGAGGTCGAGCCACCCAGGGACGCGGGCGCGAAGAGCACCCACATCGCCAAGCCCAGCACGGCGGAAAAAACGCTGGCGACAATTGATTTGGTGCGCGCGTTCATTGGCTATTCCACCGTCACAATCCGCAGGGTGTTGCCGTCAATTGTGCTGGCCGCCACGCCGCCCAGATTGCAGCTCCAGTTTGGTGGCCCGCCAGCACAGGCCACCCAGGTCGCGCCGCCATCCACCGTGACATACACTTGTACAGCGGCTGGCGCGCCGCCAGACGGCGACACGCTAAACGCGACCTGATTGACCGCGTTCGGCGCATCGCCGTCCAGCGTATAGGCGACATTGCTGATACTGTACCCACTGACGGTTCCGGTGCCACTCCCCGCCCCGCGTTCTGCCAAGCCAGAATTCGCCGACGCATAGGCCGTAATAGCGAAGACAAGGACTAGCATCCCAACAATTATCAGGAAATTGGTAGGGCGCATTAAGCCAGGATACCGGAAAAGTTTCATCAGCAGGTGTGTTCGCACCAACTAAGCCTTAGGCTTAATCGAGGGCGACGATCTGAAGATTGGCCGTAGCAGCAACCG
>CAZEQN010000262.1:0-2656 GCA_964514335.1 uncultured Anaerolineaceae bacterium | reverse complement strand
TGGATGCAATCGCCTTGCAGTATCTGGTCCAGCGGAAGTTGGGCGGGCATGGGTGCGAAAATTATACCCGCGCCGCAGATGGGGGGTCAGTCGGCGTTGGCGGCTACAAACTCGCGCACCCGGAATTCGACTTCATCCCGCACCTGGCGGTACTTCGCCAGACGGTCGGCCTCTGCGCCTTCAAATTTGGCCGGGTCGTCAAAGGCCCAATATTCGCGCTGCCCCATGCTCAAGAAAGCCACCGGGCAATTTTCTTCGGCGCTGGCGCACACGGTAATAATGTAGCCAAAATGCACTTTGCCTAAATATTCCTCAATGCTATGGGTTTCCTGATGAGAAATATCCAGCCCTTTTTCAGCCAGCACCTGCACGGTAAAGGGATGAATGGCACGCGGTTCCAGCCCGGCGCTGTACACTTCAAAGCAGCCTTCGCCGTAATTTTCGAGAAAGGCTTCTGCCATCTGGCTGCGGGCGGCATTATCGGTGGAAAGAAATAAAACGCGTGGCTTGCTCATGTGTTTTCCTTTGGGTATGAGATTGCCAAATTGTAGCGGTTTTGCGCCCTGTTTCCACAATCTTAACCAAATGATTACATCGGCGGGTACAGGTATACTACCCACATGCACCAACCTACGATTACCGCCCTGCTGCCCATGCGCCACTCCTCGGAGCGGGTGCCGGGTAAAAACTACCGACCGCTGGCGGGCAAACCCCTCTACCAGCACATTCTGGAAGCCCTGCTGGCCTGCCCGGAGATAACACAGGTGGTGGTGGATACCGACAGCCCGGTGATTCTGGAGCAGTTGGAGCAGGGATTTCCACAGGTGCAACGCCTGCTGCGCCCCGAACACCTGCGGGATGGCATGATCCCGATGAACGACATCCTGCTGCATGATACCGCCGCCTTCCCCAGCGACTATTACCTGCAAACCCACAGCACCAACCCGCTGCTGAAAGCCGGGACGATTTCCGGGGCAATTCAGGCTTTTCTGGCCGGACGGGCCGAGTACGATTCGCTGTTCTCGGTGACGCGGCTGCAAACCCGGCTGTATGACGCGGCCGGGCAAGCGCTGAACCACAACCCCGCCGAACTGCTGCGCACCCAGGACCTGCCCCCGATTTACGAGGAGAACTCCTGCATATACATCTTCACGCGTGAAAATCTGGTGGCGCACAATCACCGCCTTGGCCTCCGGCCGCGCATGTTTGAAATCCCGCGCGACGAAGCGGTGGATATTGATGAGGAACTGGATTTCAAAGTGGCTGAGTATATGATGCTGGAGCGAATGAGGGGCGGGTAACTACGCCCCGCGCTCTGTTAGAATCCCGCCATGCCCAGCGTCCTCCTGACCGCCCCCTACATGATTCCCTTTCGGGAACGCTTCCAGCCGGTGTTTGAGCATTATGGGTTGGAGGTGCTTGTGCCAGAGGTGGAAGAACGCATGGAAGCCGCCGACCTGCTGGCCTATGCCGGGCAGTTTGACGGCACCATCTGCGGTGATGACCGCTATACCCCGGAAGTCATCCAGGCCTGCCGGCCGCGCCTCAAAGTGATTTCCAAGTGGGGTACGGGCATCGACTCGATTGACAAGTCCTTTGCCAATGCCAACGGCGTGCTGGTGGGCAATACGCCCAACGCCTTCACCATCCCGGTTGCCGATACCATCCTGGGCTACATGCTGGCGTTTGCCCGCCGCCAGCCGTGGATGGATGCCGCCATGAAGCGCGGCGAGTGGCAGAAAATCCCCGGCCGCAGTCTGGGCGAGTGCACCCTGGGCGTGGTTGGAGTGGGTAATATTGGCAAGGCCACCTTACGGCGAGCGCAGGCCTTTGGCATGACCTTGCTCGGCACCGATATTATTGACATTGACCCGGCTTTCGTGGCCGAAGTTAGCGTTGAAATGACCTCCCTGCCCAGCCTGCTGGCGCGGGCCGATTTTGTGGCCCTGACCTGCGACCTGAACCCCACCAGCCGCCATATCGTGAACGCCGAAACGCTGGCCCAGATGAAGCCGGGCGCGGTGGTGATTAACGCTGCGCGTGGCCCGCTGGTGGATGAACCGGCGCTGGTCAATGCTTTGCAAAGCGGCCACCTCGGCGGGGCGGCGCTGGATGTGTTTGAATTCGAGCCGCTGCCCAAGGACAGCCCGTTGCTGACGATGGACAATGTCATGCTGGCCCCGCACAACGCCAACTCCAGCCCGCGGGCATGGGAAGCGGTGCATTGGAATTCCATCCGCAACCTTCTGCAGGGGCTGGAAATCCCCCACGCCGATTTGGATACCTGGATAAACCAGAAATGACAGCCAGCGAAGCACGCACCGTATTGATTACCGGCGCAGC
Source organism: uncultured Anaerolineaceae bacterium (assembly GCA_964514335.1). Classification (GTDB taxonomy): domain Bacteria; phylum Chloroflexota; class Anaerolineae; order Anaerolineales; family UBA11579; genus SCUK01. The sequence continues at coordinate 313 of CAZEQN010000262.1, read as the reverse complement.
CGGCGGCATTGGCCGGGCTACCGTCCTGCACTTTGCCGCCCAGGGCTGGCGCGTGTTCGGCGTGGACCGGATTCAGTTCGGCAAAGGCTTCCCGGCCAGCGGCCTGTTCATCAAGCAGGACATCGCCAACCCCGAAGATATCCGGGCAATCTTCAAGCAGGTGAAACGCGCGACCAAAACCCTGAACGCGCTGGTGAACAACGCCGCTATCGGACTGGGCAAGAAACTGGTGGACACCTCGCTGGAAGAATGGGAAGCGCTGATGGCGGTAAATCTGCGGGCGCCCTTCCTGTGTACCCAAGCGGCTTACCCG
>CAZEQN010000261.1:0-2688 GCA_964514335.1 uncultured Anaerolineaceae bacterium | reverse complement strand
GGGGCGATTTCCCACGCATTCGGTTTGCCGCGGTCATTCAGCCAGGTTTCGATTTCGTATTCCCGGTCGCTGCGCGCCAATGAATCCATCTCGATCGGCTGCTCGGCGCTCACCCGGGCGCGCTCGCCCAGTATTTTCAGGCTGGCTTCCTGCTCACCATCAAAATTCAACACGCTGATACGGGCATACGAGCCGCTTAATGCCGCAATCGCTTCGCGCAGCTGGTCTGCCCCGCGTTGCACCGCCGCCGCCGGGTTGTTCAATTCATGCGCCACCCCGGCCGTCAGGGTACCCAACTGGGCCATCTTTTCGCTCTGGCGCAGCAGGTTCTGGTTCTCGCGAAAACGGGTGAGAATCGTCTGGAACATGGATTGCAGGGCGGTAATGCTGGAGGCCAGCAGGGCATCGAAGTGTTCTTTTTCAATCGAATACAGCACGGTATCGCTCCGTGCCCGTACCGTGGCGGACCGTGGCGCGCTTTCCAGCAGCGCCATCTCGCCAATCACCACCCCTTTGCCGCGTACCGCCAGCAGCACTTCCCGCCCGGCGGCTTCTTTGATGATTTCCACTTCCCCTGACTGCACGATATAGGCTTTGTCGCCCTCGCTGCCCTCTTCAAACAGGCTTTCACCGGTCGGGAGTTTGATGGTCAGCACCGAACTGCACAGGCGGTGCAGGTCATCATCCTGCATCTCGGCAAACAGCGGCGCCTGTTTAAGAAACTCAAAAATCTGCCGGTGTTCGTGCTGGGTGTGAGAGTGGGGGTGGTTGTCGCTCATATTTCCTTGAGGTACTGGTGCACCAGACTCACCGCAATTGCACCCTGACCCACCGCCGAGGCCACTCGCCGGACTGTGTCCGTTCGCACATCCCCGGCGGCGAAGATTCCCGGCACACTGGTCTCCAGAAAGAAGGGGTCGCGCGCCAGCCGCCAGCCTTTGGGTCGCTGGCCGTCGCGCAGCAGGTCCTGCCCGGTGAGAATGAAGCCCGCCCGGTCACGTTCCACCAGGCCGGCGACCAGCTCGGTATGTGCCTGCGCCCCGATGAAGATAAACAGGGCTGCCGCCGGTACCGTCTTTTCTTCGCCGGTCTGGTTATTGAGGTAGGTAATCTGTTCCAGGCGCTGCTCGCCCTGTACTGCTTTCACTTCGGTATGGGTCAGCACTTCAATATTTGGCGTGTTGCCAATCTGGTCAATCAGGTAGGCCGACATGCTTTTTTCCAGGCCATCGCCCCGCACCAGCATCGTGACCTTGCTGGCATAGCGCGCAAACCACATGGCGCCCTGCCCGGCCGAGTTCGCCCCACCTACGACAAAAACATGCTGGTCTTTGTAATTGGCGGCCTCCGTCAGCGCCGCCCCATAATAAATGCCGGCCCCGTACAGTTCCTTGCAGCCCGGCAGGTCCAGTTCGCGCAGCGTCACGCCCGTGGCAATGATTAACGCTTTGGCCGTAATTTCCGTACCATCGCTCAAACACACGATTTTGGTCGAGCCTTCCACCCGCACCTGGATCGCATCCACCGCCGTCAGGATTTCGCAACCCAGCCGGACGGCCTGGTCGGTGGCGCGCTTGGAGAGTTCGCCGCCGCTCACGCCTTTGGGGAAACCAAGGTAATTCTCAATTCGCGAAGAGGTGCCCGCCTGCCCGCCGGTGGAGTGTCGTTCCAGCATCAGGGTTTTCAGCCCTTCCGAAGCTCCATACACCCCTGCCCCCAGCCCGGCCGGGCCGCCGCCAATGATGATCAGGTCATAGTGCTGGGTTGAGGCTGCTGTTCTTAGCCCCGCCCGGGTCGCCAGGGTGGTAATGTCCGGGTTAATCAGCACATCCCCACTCGGCAGAAAGACCAGCGGCAAATCGCGTTTGGGTTGCTCGGCCAGTACGCTTTCGGCCAGGGTGCGGGCTTCTTCGTTAAGCTCAATATCCAGCCATTGATAGGGGATGCGGTTGCGTGCCAGAAAATCTTTCACATTGTGGCTGCTGGCCGACCACAGCGTACCCGCCACCCGGATGCCGTCATACGGCACCGGCGCTTCCAGCCACCAGTTTTCCAGCAAATCATCCAGCACCGGGTAGAGATTTTCTTCCGGTGGGTCCCAGGGTTTCATCAGGTAGTAATCCAGCTCAATCGTGTTGATGCTGGTGATGGCTGCTTCGGTATCGGCGTAGGCAGTCAGCAGCACTTTGCGTGCAAACGGGAAAAATTTGCGCGCTTCGGCCAGAAAATCTGTGCCCGTTGTTCCCGGCATGCGCTGGTCAGAGAGGAACAGCGCCACTGTTTCGCCGCGCTCCAGCAATTGCCGCGCAACCCCCAGCGCCTCATTGCCGGAGTTGGCCTGCACAATTCGGTAATCTTTGCCATAGCGGCCGCGCAGGTCGCGTACAATCGCGTTCAGCACCTGGGGTTCATCATCAGTAACAAGCAGGATGGGTTTCGCCATGCAAATAAATCACTATCTTTGTAAGAGGGGTGAGTATGGCCCGGTTGTTACGCCCGGCCACTGACTCCGTAATTATAACGGCTGTTTCAGTGCGCTATAATTCGCCATCCACCTCATGCAGAAGCGAGGCCACTTGAATACCCTCTTAGCACGCTTGCGCCGCGTCATCACCCGCCGCCTGATTCGCGACACGCTCTATATCTTTGTCGGCGCGCTCATCAGCGCCGCCTCCATGCGCCTTTTTC
>CAZEQN010000260.1:0-2763 GCA_964514335.1 uncultured Anaerolineaceae bacterium | reverse complement strand
GGTCAAAGCCCTCCACTCGCTGGACTTTGGCCGGCGCGAACGCCTCGTGCGCATCAACCCCGTCGGTAGCGGCCTTGAACTGGATGACCTGAAAAGCGTTGTCCCGGCCGCCCCTCAGGCCATTGTGATTCCCAAAGTGGACGAAGCCGACCACATCCGCTGGGTCAGCAAGACCGTCCGCAAACTCCAGAACGAACACGGCCTGCCTACCATCGGTCTGATCGCCATCATTGAAAGCGCCTGCGGCATAGTGGATCTGCGCGCCATCGCCGGGGCCGACTCGCGCCTGGAAGCCCTTATTTTCGGTGCCGAAGACTTTGCCGCCAGCATCGGCGCTATTCGCACGGAAAGCGCCGCCGAAGTCGCCTACGCCCGCAGCGCGCTGATCACGCACGCCGCCGCCTATGACCTGCAAGCCATCGACATGGTTCGCACCGACTACAAAGACATGGGTGCTCTGGCGCGTGAATCTCGTCAGGGGCTTGAAATGGGCTATAGCGGCAAGCAGGTCATTCACCCAGCCCAGGTTCCAGTTGTTCAGCAGGCTTTCACACCGACTCCTGAAGAAGTCAGCTGGGCCCAGCGCGTCGTTGCAGCCAATCAGGAGCACCAAAAACTCGGCGCCGGGGCATTCTCCATCGATGGCAAAATGGTCGATATGCCCATCGTCAAGGCCGCCGAGCGCATTCTGGCTCGGGCCGGGAAATAACTGCCTGAATTCAGGTTAACCGCATGACGCCCACCGACCCAAACCTCACCCAGCCCTCGCGTCCCAACCTCACAGAACTGGGCGAAACCCGGCCATCCGCCACCCCGCCTACCCAGCCACCACCGCCGGAACCTGACCCGCTTTCCACCTTCCAACCCATCCCCGTAGACCGGCGTGGCCGCGGGCGCGATCGGCGGCGCAATCAGCGCGGGGGTTGCTTATTGGCCATCGTCTTCCTGCTCGCGCTCTACCTGTTATTCCCCGGCCGCAGCGTGATTCTCGTCCTCGGCATTGACCGCGCCCCCGAAGGCACCGTGGCTGGCCGCAGCGATACCAATCTGCTCGTCTCCATCGAAACCCTCTCTGGGAACCTGCGCCTTTTTTCTATCCCGCGAGACCTCTGGCTCAATATCCCCGGCTATGGCGAGCAGCGCATCAATGCCGCCCACTATTTTGGGGAGCTAAACCAACCCGGGAGTGGGCCGGCGGTCGCCCAATCCACCATCGCTGCCAATTTTGGGATTCAGGCCAACCACTATGTCCGCATTCAGCTGGAGAATTTTCCGCGAGCGATTGATGCCCTCGGCGGTATCACCATCGACCTGCCGCGCGACATGGGCGGGCTGCGCACCGGCCGCCATCACCTCAATGGCGATGAAGCCCTGGCTTTTGCCCGCGACCGCCGCGTGGATGATTTCGAACGCACCCAGCAGGGGCAGGCGCTCGTCGCCGCCCTTATGCGCAACCTGCTCAATCCGCTCAAGTGGCTGCGGTTGCCGTTTTTCTTGCTGGCCTTAAATGACGTGGTAGATACCGACATCCCCATCTGGCAATGGCCTCGTCTTGGCCTGGCTCTCGCCCGCGGCGCGCTGGGCGATTACGAACGCCTTGGCGTAACCCGCGACATGGTCACCCCCTTCACCACCAGTGATGGCGCCGCGGTTCTTTTGCCCCGCTGGGAACTCATCGCCCCGGAACTTGCCCGTTTCAACCCCTGACAGTCTATTTCTTTCGCTTCCAGCGCAATCGCGCCCACCACAGCCGCAGCCGCATCATTGGGCTTAGGCGCAGCGGGCGGGTGGTAATCTCCCGCAGAATTCGTGGCCGGGTGCGTTCCTTAAAAGCCGCCGAGGGACGTGTACTGTGACCATCATGGTTAACCGTCAGGGCCACTTTAACCAACCGCCGCAGGCTATCTGCCTGTTCCGGATAATCCTGCAATACCGTCTCAAGATCCTCACCGCGCCGCGTACGCACAATCACATCATCCAGGGCTTCGTAGATATCTACCATGGCTCATCCTCTCCCAGCACGCGCTCTAACGCCTGCAATCCTCGCATTTGCAGCGCGCGAATTGCGCCGGGCTTTTTCTCCATTAACTCGGCCACCTCTTCAGTCGAATACCCCTCAATAAACTTGAGTACCAGAACTTCGCGCTGTTCGTCAGTCAGGGTTTGCAGCGCGCTGGCCAGGCGTTCTGCCCGTAGCGCTTCGGTCAATACTTCTTCAGGGTCAGCGCTGAAATCCATCAACGCCCCGGCATCTTCCAGCGCCTGTTCGGTCTTGGCCGTCCGATAATGGTCAATTACAGAGTTCCGCGCAATGCTGAACAGCCAGGTACCAAAGCTCAATCCGCGGTCACGATAACTGGGCAAATTTTCCCAGGCTTTCAGAAAAATACGCGAAGTCAGGTCTTCCGCTAAGGGGCCATCAGACACGCGGTAATAGACAAATCGGTAGATGCGGTCGATGTACTGGTCGTACAGCAATCCAAACGCGTTCGGGTCCCCCTGCCGGGCTTGCTGCACCAGGGCGCGTTCATCTTGCAGAGGTTTCGCTTCAGTCGGCACGCCCCTATTGTAGCCGCGCTTGTCCCGCCACACAAACCTTTGCAGTGCCTTGCTTGAGCAATTCCCCTTGACAAATTTTCAATTTTCAATAAAATCCCCCCAACCGTTAAAAATTTTTTTACCGATGAAAGGAATTTCATGGAAGAGTCCTATACCCCTGCCGATTGCCTCCTGATCGAAGATCTCGAGGCGCTCAAGACCATT
>CAZEQN010000259.1:0-2782 GCA_964514335.1 uncultured Anaerolineaceae bacterium | reverse complement strand
AACGCGGCCGTCGCGCCGCCGACCAGCCAGGCGACCTGTAAGATGCGCCCGATGCTGGCGGCTGACCTGGCGGCGGTGCAGGAACTGGATGCGGCGGCTTTTGGCGACCTGTGGCGGAATTCGCTGGATTCATTGGAACTGGCTTATAAACAGGCGGCAGTAGCCACGGTGGCGGAAGATGAAGACGGACTGCTGGGCTATCAAATCAGCACGCACAGCCCGCTGGGGGCACACTTGGCGCGGCTGGCAGTGCACCCGAGGGCGCAACGGCAGGGGGTGGGCTACCGGCTGGTGCGTGAGTTGCAGCAGCACTACGAGCAACCGCCATTGACGCGATTGACGGTGAATACCCAGGACCATAACACGGTCTCGCTGGCCCTGTATAAGAAAGCGGGCTTCCGTGAGACGCAGGAACATTACCCGGTGTACCAACTCGATTTGTAGCCGGCCGACTGCCCAAAAGGAAACCAAAATGGCTGATGAACGGTTTGTTGTCAACGCGCTGGTGCGGCAGGCCCTGGAAGCCATTCAGGAAGTGATGGGGGAAAACGGCCTGAACGCGGTATTGCGCACGGCGGGCCTGGAACGATTTATTGGGAATTTCCCGCCGGATAATCTGGAACCCGGGGTGCGGGCGGTGGAGTATGCCGGGTTAAACGCGGCGATTGAAGAATTCTATGGGCGGGGCGGGCGCGGCTTTTTGCAGCGGATTGGCAAGGCTTCTTTTCAATATGGGGTGCGCGAGCAACCGATGTTGATGGGCCTGGCGGGTATCGCGCTCAAGGCATTGCCAATGCGCCAGCGGGTGAAGTTTGTGTTGAATAGCGTAGCCGATGCTTTGAAGAAGTCCAACCCGGCGGTAGAAGCGGCCGTAACCGAAGAAGAGGGCCGCATACTCTATACCGAAACCACCTGCGCGATTTGCGAGGGACGGCAGGCCAGCGAGCCGGTGTGCCACCTGTATGTGGGCAGCCTGACGGAAGCCGTCAAGTGGGCGACGGGCAGCGACCTGCGAGTGGTAGAGACGCAGTGCCGGGCGAAGGGCGACCCGCACTGCCGTTTTGAAGTGCAGGAAGCCGAGGCGGGTTAGCCCCGGCAGAGTGGAGGCAGATATGACGTTGAACAATCGGGTGGTGGTGATTGCCGGGGCAACGGGCGGGTTGGGGAGCATGGTGGCGCGGGCATTTGCGGCCGAAGGCGCCCGGCTGGTTTTGCTGGGGCGCGGACTGGATAAACTGGAGGCGCTGGCCGGCGAACTGGGTTTGGGGGCAGACCGGGCCCTGCCGCTGGCGGTGGACGTGAGCAATGCCGAGGAAGCCGAGGCGAGCGCGGCGGCAGTACAGGCGCATTTTGGGCAGGTGGATGTGTACCTGCATCTGGTGGGCGGCTGGGCGGGGGGCAAACCGCTGACCGAAACGCCGGCCAGCGACCTGACCAGCATGCTGGACCAGCATGTGTGGAGTACCTTCGCGATGACGCGGGCCTATGTGCCGCGGCTGCTGGCGAATGGCTGGGGGCGCATCATGGCGGTGGTGTCACCGAATGGGCGTTACCCGGCGGGTAAGGCCAGCGCCTATTCGGCGGGGAAAGCGGCCCAGGAGGCGTTGCTGCTTTCGCTGGCGGAAGAATTGAAAGGCACGGGGGTTACAAGTAATATATTGCTGGTGCGCACGATTGATACAAAGCATGAACGGGTGAACGCGCCGGCGGCGGGCAATGCCAACTGGACACTGCCAGAGGAACTGGCGGCGCAGATGGTCAGCCTGTGCCGGGAAGAAGCCGGGGTGATTAACGGGGCGCGGATACCGATGTTTGGCAGCCCCGAGCCATAGACGCTAATCGAGAGTAACTGGACAGATAGAGGGGGAATTCGGGACAGATGTCCCTGTCTTTTGGCCGGGGGACTTGGGATAATCTTCCCAGCAGGCTCCTTACTAGTCATCAAATTTCGGGAGGATGTATGCCTAAGAATGTACGCAAGGTTTCACAGGGCGAGGGGCAGGCGGTGACTCCGGCTGGGATGACGGCGCGGCAGCGCGCCCGTGCCAGCCAGCAGCGCCGCAAGAACCTGACCTGGATGTTGATACTGGGCGGCACGCTTTTGCTGGGGGCGGCGATTGTGTTGCCGATGTTGCAACCGGTTGACCCGACGGTATTGAATGATGCGCCGCCGCGGGCGCACCCTGAGGCAGATGGCAACAGCCTGGGGAGCCCCGAAGCGCAGGTGGTGCTGGAAGAATTCGCCGATTTTCAGTGCAGCGCCTGCCGAAGTTTCTGGGAACAGATTGAACCGGTTTTGATTGAAAACTATGTCGCGACTGGCAAAATCCGGCTGGTATATCGCACGGCGAATGACTTCCTCGGATTGGATTCAGCCAGCGCCGCCGAGGCGCTGTATTGCGCCGAAGAGCAGGGGCAGTTCTGGGAAATGAAGGATTTGCTGTATGCCAACTTTTCGAGCGGCAATGTGGGGGGCTTCTCCGAAAAGCGGGTGAGCGCTATGGCGGCCAAACTGGGGCTGGATGTTTCTGCTTTTGATGACTGTATGAGCAGCAACCGGATGGTGCCGCGTTTGGAGCATGACCTGGCCGATTTTGAAGCGGTGAATGCCGACTTGATTGCCGCGGGGCAATCTTACGGGACGCCGACCCTGGCGATCAATGGCGTGCGGGTAGACCTGGTGAGCAGCTGGGATGAGCTGTTTGCGGCCCTGGATGCAGCGGTGGCTGCGCCGTAGCCAGATCGTAAAAAGTGTATAAAAGCGCGGCCAGTCGGCCGCGCT
>CAZEQN010000258.1:0-2787 GCA_964514335.1 uncultured Anaerolineaceae bacterium | reverse complement strand
ATGTTGCCCTCCTGAATGAGGTCTTCAAAGTTGGAGCCGCGCCCAACAAAACGCTTGGCGATGCTGACCACCAGGCGCAGGTTGGCGCTGGCGATGGCATCCTGGGCTTCTTCCGAACGCAGGCGCACGGTCTGGATGAAGGCTTCCAGCTCGGCCGGCGCGGGCAGGCTGCGCACAAACGCCCGTTTGGGCGGCAGGTCTTTGTTCTTTTGCAGAGCGGCAGCCAGCTTTTCGCTCACACTGGGCGGCAGCAGATAGCAGGCAGTGAAGAGCCGGAAAGCGGCCCGGGCAACCGCGTTCCAGTCTTCATCATGCGACCACAGGCCGTTGTTCAGGAAATCGCGCAGGTAAGAGGTGCGCCGCAGGTCCCAGGTTTGCTGGAGCTGGCGGGCTTCCTCCAGCAGTTGCGGCAGGTCCGGCGATTTACGGTGCGCTTTTTTAGCGCTCTGCTCGAGGGCTTTCCAGGAAGCCAGCAGTTCATCGTACAGGGCGGTGTAGATTTCAGTCGGGGTGTTTTCGCGGGCCGGGCGGCCCTTTTTAGCCGGGCGACGCAGGCGTTCCAGCCGTTTAATGCCCTCCACCTGGGTGGCAAGCCAGAATTCATGGTCTACATCCAGCAGGTTGACGCGACCTATGTCCTTCAGGTAAAGGCGGATGGGGTCATCCCCGTAGTCGGCGGGGATTTCAATATACGCCCCTTCGCTGTCCTCCCCATCCGGGCTTAAGTCGCTGCTGACCTCCACCAGTTCTTCTTCGGAGGGTTCTTCCAGCAGCGGGTCGTCCTCTTCTTCCAGGGCAAGGACCTCTTCGTCGTCCTCTTCGATATCCATGCCGCTGTCTTCGATGGGTTCGTCTTCTTCTTTGGGTTTTTGTTTGCGGGCCATGGCGGTGTCCTAATGGGCGGCGGGGGTGAGGTTGCCGCGCGGGCCGAGGGCTCGGTTGACGCGCTCCAGGTTGCGGGTAATTTTGAGCAATTCCTGGCCGTATTGGCTGGCTTTGAGGTCGCCCTGTTCATGGGCGGCTTCCTGCAGGTAGCGCAACTGGTCGCCGGACTGGCGCAGGTGTTTGAGGCGCAAATGGAGAATGGCGCGCAGCAGGTCTTCCAGCACCCGGTCAGCGGCGGGGTCAAAGTCCTCGGAGGTGACGAGGATGTCATCCACCATGTCAAACAGGGGCAGGGGCAGGTTCTCCATGGTGAAGTTGAGCGGCTCGGTGTGGTCCTGTTCCAGGCTTTCCTGCGCCAGGCGGTAGGCGATCTGGTGGTTGGTGAGCTGGAAATCCTGGGTGTCAAAGCGCGGCAGGCCGGCCTGTTGCAGGGCGCGGTCCACGCGGTACACCAGTTCCGGCTGGCGCATGACGATGCTCAACACGTGGGCTTCGAGGCGGCTGATGGATTCTGCGGCGGCCGTAGCCGGGGATTCGCGGCGAGCGGGGGGCGCGGTCGGCTCGGCTGGGGCGCCAGTCGGGCGGCTGGCCGGGCGGCGGCCGGGGCGCACGCTGGGCCGGATGCCGACTTCAGCCAGCAGGGTGCGTTCATCCAGCCGGACAAGGCGGGCCAGTTTTTGCAGGTAGGTGTCGCGCTCGATGCCGCTGCCGAGGTCACGGATGAGCGGCAGCACCTGGTCTACGATTTCGGTCTTGACTTTGGCATCGTCTAAATCGCGGCCGGCGGCCAGCGTTTCCATCACATGCTCAACCACCGGCTTGGCGGCGGCGATGAGGGCGCGCCACTGGTCGGGGTCGTTTTGCACGACCTCGTCCGGGTCCTGGCCTTCCGGCAGGGTGGTAACACGGATATCGGCCTGTAAGCGGCCTTCGTAGGAGAGCAGGCCGCGGGCGTTAAAGACCGGGTCTTGTTCACGGTCAAGGGTGTCACGGGCGACCTGCAAGCCGCGCAGGGTGGCATTGGCGCCCGCGGCATCCGCATCCAGCGCCAGCACCATGCGGCGGGTGAGGCGTTTGAGCAGTTTGAGCTGGGCCTCGGTGAGGGCGGTGCCCATCGGCGAAACGAGGTTGTTAAAGCCAGCCTGGGCCGGGGCGATGACATCCATGTAGCCTTCCACGATGACGACCTGGTCCTGCTGGCGGATGGGCTGGCGGGCTTTATCCAGCCCGTAGAGCAGGGCGCTCTTGTCAAAGATGGGCGTTTGCGGCGAGTTGAGGTATTTGGGGTTGTCTTCGGGGTTGAGGGCGCGCGCCCCAAAACCGGCCATGCGGCCGCGTTCATCCCGGATGGGGAACATGATGCGGTTACGGAAGCGGTCGTACACGCCGCCTTTGTCGCGCTCGGAGAGCAAACCGGCTTCGAGCAGTTCCTGCTCGGTGAAGCCCTGCTCGGTGAGATGCTTGAGGGTGTTATCCCAGCCGGCCGGGGCGTAGCCGAGTTCGTAGCGGGCGAGGGTTTCATCGGTGAGGCCGCGGCCGCGCAGGTAGTCCAGGGCGGGTTTACCGGCCGGGGTGCGGGTGAGCTGCTGGCGGAAGAAGGTGACAGCTTCTTCGAGGGCAGCGCGCAGGCGTTCATGTTCTTCGCGCTGGGCGCTTTCAAAGGCGCTGGGTGGCCGCAGGACCACGCCCGCTTTTTCAGCCAGTATTTTGAGGGCTTCGGGAAAGTCCAGGTTGTCGCGCTTCATCACGAATTTGAAGATGTCACCGCCTTCGTTGCAAGCGCCGAAGCATTTCCACACGCCGCTGTCCGGCCAGACCACAACGGCCGGGGTGCGGGTGTTTTCGTGGAAGGGGCACAGGCCGGTATAGGTCTTGCCGGAGCGTTTGAGTTGCACGGTCTCC
>CAZEQN010000257.1:0-2866 GCA_964514335.1 uncultured Anaerolineaceae bacterium | reverse complement strand
ACCGGGTATTTATCTACGATGTCATAGGCGGCTTTGCTCTGGCGAATGGCAAAGTGCATATCACCGGCCTTTATCTGGCTGGCCTGGTAGGGTTGACCGTCCACCTGGTATTCATAGAGGACGAAAGGCGAGACCGAGGTATGGTCGCCGCCGGAGACTTCGACGCGGGACTTGATGACCGTGCCGGTGGTGGCGGGCCAGGCCTGGGCGGCGGCGTGCTGGGCTTTGGCTTCCTTGGAGCGTTTGCTCAAGAACCAGCCCAGCCCGCCAAAGATGCCGAGGGTAGGTATGAGGGTGGCGGCGGCAATGAAGACCGAGAAGAGCAGCGTGCCGACGATGCAGAGGACGATGAACAGGATTTCGGAATTACCGAGGTCGGGCATGGGGGTATCCTTTGCAAGCCGCGCTTGCCAACGAATTCCCCGTATTCTACTGCCGTTTGACCAACCCCAACGCACTGGCTATTTGCATGGCGATGGCCTGCTTGTCATAGGAAGATTGAACCGGCACATGCAGAATCGGCAGGCCGACGGCGGCGAAGACATCATCGAGGAACTCATCGCGTTCCTTACGCTTTGCAAGTGCATGGGTTGAACCATCCAACTCTATGACCAACAGGGGTGACAAATCTTCAATGCGACAAATCAGAAAATCAACTCGCTTGCGAGCGATTTTGGAAAAATGTGCTTTGAAACCCAATTCCTTGCGACGACGGACCCCGACCAGGCTCGAGACCGGCACCTGCACCATGGCGACAAAACGCTTACCGAGGATTTCATCGCGCAGGATTTTGTAAAACTCGTATTCAGTTTCATGGTCAAAAAGTTTTTCGTATTTAAAATAGCGCGTAAGCTCAATTGTGACTTTATTTTCTCCAGTATCGCTTTCCCGCTTCATTTGCTATTCCTCCCAAGAAATTTTACATAACGGCGACCCGAGGTTCAGGCCGCCGTTATGTATTGAGAGCTATTTGATGGCCGTTGTCTTCTATATCTTCTTACACGTCCAGGTTGCGGACCTCGCGGGCATGAGTCTGGATGAAGCGCTTGCGGGGCGGCACGGCGGCGCCCATCAGCATATCGAAGGTGCGGTCGGCTTCGGCGGCATCCTCTACGGTGACCAGCAACAACGTGCGGTTGGCGGGGTCCATGGTGGTATCCCAGAGCTGGTCGGGGTTCATTTCGCCCAGACCTTTGTAGCGCTGAATGGCGGCCTTCTCGGCGCTGGCGCCCAGTTTCTTGAGCACCTCGTCCTTCTCACGCTCGGTGTAGGTATATTGGGTTTTCTTATTCTGGGTGATGGCGTAAAGCGGCGGCTGGGCGATGTAGAGGTGGCCTTCATCAATGAGGGGCTGCATGTAGCGGAAGAAGAAGGTCAAAAGCAGGGTGCGGATATGGCTGCCATCTACATCGGCATCGGTCATGATGATGACGCGGCCATAGCGCAGGCCTTCCAGGCTGAAGCCTTCGCCGATGCCGGTGCCGAGGGCCGAGATGAGGGCCTTGACTTCGTTGTTGGAGAGGATCTTATCCAGGCGGGCGCGCTCGGTGTTGAGGATTTTGCCGCGCAGGGGCAGGATGGCCTGGAAATGGCGGTCGCGGCCCTGCTTGGCGGAGCCGCCGGCCGAGTCGCCTTCCACAATGTAAAGTTCACTTTTCTGGGGGTCCTTCTCGGAGCAGTCGGCGAGTTTGCCGGGCAGGGTCAGGCTTTCCAGGGCGCTCTTGCGGATGACGAGGTCGCGGGCTTTTCGGGCGGCATCGCGGGCGCGGGCGCTGGTGAGGCACTTGGACACAATCGCGCGGGCCGCGCTGGGGTTCTCTTCCAGAAACGAGCCGAAGACCTCGGCCACCACCTGCTGGGTAGCGGTCTGCACTTCGGGGTTCATCAGTTTCACTTTGGTCTGGCTTTCAAATTGCGGTTCGCCGATTTTGACCGACACGATGGCGGTCAGGCCTTCGCGGGTATCATCGCCGGTAAAGTTCGGGTCGGCATCCTTGAGCAGGCCAGCCTTGCGGGCATAGTCATTGATGATGCGCGTGACGGCGGTGCGCAGGCCGGTGAGATGGGTGCCGCCGTCAATCGTGTTAATGGTGTTGGCGAAGGCATAGATGGATTCGGCGTAGGCATCCGTGAACTGGATGGCAGCCTCGACAATCAGATTGTCTTCGACCTGCTTTTCCTCGGTATAGACGACCGGGTGCAGGGTTTCGCGGTTGCGGTTCAGGTAGCGGACGAAAGACTTGATACCGCCCTCAAAGTAGAAGGTGATTTCGCGGCCATCGCGCTCATCCAGCAGGTGCATGGTGATGCCGCGGGTGACGAAAGCCATTTCACGGAAACGCTGGACGAGGGTTTCAAAGCGGTATTCCAGTTCGCCCTTGAAAATTTCGGTGTCGTACTTAAAGGTAACTTTGGTGCCGGTGTCGTCTTCGGCGATTTTGCCGGAGGATTTGACCGGCCCCTGAGGGATGCCGCGGGCATAGCGCTGGACGTGGATTTTGCCCTCGCGCTTGACGGTGACTTCGCACCACTCGGAAAGGGCATTGACGGCCGAAACGCCGACGCCATGCAGACCGCCGGAGACTTTGTAACCTTTGCCGTCAAACTTGCCGCCGGCATGCAGCACAGTCATGACCACTTCCAGGGCGCTCTTCTTCATCGCGGGATGCGGCGAGACCGGGATGCCGCGGCCATTGTCTTCCACACTCACGCTGCTATCGGCATGGATGGTGACATCAATGCGGGTGGCGGCGCCCGCGAGGGCTTCGTCAATCGAGTTGTCTACGACTTCATAAATCAGGTGATGCAGGGCCTTGACGTCCGTGCCGCCCACATACATACCGGGGCGGCGGCGCACGGCTTCCAG
>CAZEQN010000256.1:0-2880 GCA_964514335.1 uncultured Anaerolineaceae bacterium | reverse complement strand
AGCCATTATGGTGCAGGGCAGTCTGGGGGAAAGCATGTATCTGATACTGGAAGGACAGGTCGCGGTGGTGGTCAGCGCTCCCGGCCAGCCGGACCGTCAACTGGCCGAGTTGGCCGTTGGGCAATACTTTGGCGAGATGGCCCTGCTTGGCAACCAGCGCCGGGCCGCCAGCGTGCGCGTTACCGGCAACCAACCTGCCCGCGTTCTGGAAATCAACCGCGCCCAATTTGAAACCTTGCTGAAGCAATCCGAAGTATTCAAAGCCCGCATGGCCGCTTCCCGTTCTCGACGACAAAAAGAACTGGATGACTATGCCTAGCGTTCAGTTTCGTAAGATACAGCGCGATCTATGGTTGTACAAGGGCCGCGCCGCCCTGCTCATTCTGGCGATTGCGGTGGGCGTGGCCGCGGTGGGCATGCTGGTAAGCGGCGCCCGCACCCTGCGAGCCAACCTGGATGCCGGTTATGCCGCCACACACCCGGCCCACGCGATTTTTACCCTTTCTGATTTTGATGAAAGCACGCTGGCGCAGGCGCGGCTGCACCCCGCGGTACTGGCGGCCGAAGCCCGCCGCACCATCAGCGCTCGTTTGGAAATTGGCTCCCTCGTCTATGCCGTCCGGCTGGTTGGCCTGCCGGAGGGCGAACCGCAGGTGTCTCGCATCGTTCCTGAAGGCGCAGAATTTCTGCCGCCCGCGCCCGGTGAAATCGTCCTCGAGCGCACTGTGCCACGCCTGTTCCCCCTTGCAACCGGCGACCGGCTAACCTTCAACCTGCTGGATGATACAAGCCATCCATTACAGGTCGCCGGATTTGTCAATGACCAGTCTGATTTGCCGGCAGACATCAGCCTGCAGGTGGCCGGCTTTGTCAGCATGGATACTTTGGAAAGTCTGGGCGCCGGGGGGCAGGGCTACAACACCCTGCTGGTGCGCTTCACGCCCTCCGTTCAAGGGCGGCCGGCTATTGAAGCCGCCGCCGGCGCCCTCGCCATAGAACTGGAAGAACAGGGACTCACTGTCTTCGCGCTGGCCGTGCCAGAACCCGACCAGCAGATCCTTGAAGATAACATGCAGTCCGTCTTGCTGATTTTGGGCGCTTTTGGCCCGCTCACATTGTTGCTGGGAGGTTTTCTGGTTATCAATGTCATGGCCGCTGCCATGGCCCAGCAAATCCCCCAAATTGGGGCGCTCAAATCACTCGGGGCGCGTGTGGGCAGCATCTTGCGCCTGTACTTGAGCATGGTGCTGGTCTATGGTCTGCTGGCGCTGACGCTGGCAGTCCCCGGCGGGTTGGCAGGCGCCTATTTCCTGTCACAGGGCCTGGCAGAGGGCATGAATTTCGACATCCAGCAGTTTACGCTGGCGCCCCAGGCGCTGGCTTTGCAGGTACTTGGCGCCCTGTTGCTACCTCTGCTGGCTGCCTTCTGGCCGGTCTGGCAGGGGGCGCGCCTTTCTGTGCGCGCCGCCATCAGCGGCCAGGGCGATGGACACTACCGGCGCGGCCTGCTGGCATGGTTGCT
Source organism: uncultured Anaerolineaceae bacterium (assembly GCA_964514335.1). Classification (GTDB taxonomy): domain Bacteria; phylum Chloroflexota; class Anaerolineae; order Anaerolineales; family UBA11579; genus SCUK01. The sequence continues at coordinate 1,358 of CAZEQN010000256.1, read as the reverse complement.
GGCTCGTTTGCCGCGTCTGCGCCAGATGGCGCGGCTATCCATCAACAATGTCTTCCGTCGCCCCGCCCGCCTCACGCTCACACTCACTGCCCTCACTCTGGCAGGTGCGATGTTCATGGCCACCCTTGGCATTCAATCCGCCTTGCAGCGCGGTCTGGCTGAAAACCTGCTCGCTGACCGCTATGATGTCAGCCTTGATCTGGCTGGCCTGACAGACCGCGCCACCCTGCTGGAACTGGCGCTGGCCCAACCCGGGGTTGCCCAGGCCGAGGGCTGGCTGGTATTGCAGGCCCGGCCACAATTGTCTGAAGATGTAACCGGTAGCACACTGCTGCTTTTCGGCGTTCCGCAGGATTCTGAAATGACCCGGCCGCGGGTCGTGGCAGGTCATTGGCCTGCCGCCGGGGCTGCTCCGCCGCAACTGTATCTGGAATCGGTCTCGGCGGAACGGCTGGGGCAGATGAATGACAACCTCACGCTGACCGTCGGCGGCCAGTCGCTTGAGTTCAGCCTGGTTGGGCGCGGGCCGCGCAGTCTGCAACCGCTCGGCTACATGTTGTATGAAGACCTGGCCGTCGCGCTTTCTCTGGATGGCTTTGCCAACCGGCTGGTTGTCAGTACTTTGGCGCATGATGCAGCCAGCCAGAACGCCGCCCAGGCGGCACTACTGACCGCCCTGAAAGATGCCGGACACACCGTAGTGGGTAGCAGCACCACCGCCGCCATCCAGGCCGCCAGCGCTGCCAACCTGGACCGCATTACCGGCCTGCTACTGGCGATGGTCGTGCTGACTGCGGTAGTGGGCGGCCTGGGGTTGGCGATTACCATGAGTTTGAGTGTGCTGGAGCGCACCCGCGAAATCGGCATTCTGCGTTCACTCGGGGCGCGGGGCGGCCAGGTGCGCCAGATGGTATTGCTGGAAAGCCTGCTGACCGCCTGGTTAAGCGTGGCGCTGGCGGCCGCCCTGGCTCAACCCCTGGGAGCGCGCCTGGGGAACATCCTCGGTCAGGCTCTTCTGGCAGTCGATCTGGACTTTCAATTTCCCTGGACTGCGCTGGGCATCTGGCTGGCTTTGCTCACTGTCATCGCTGTTGTAGCAAGTGTGGCCCCGGCGCGGGCTGCCGCCCGGCTGACAATCCGGGCCGCCCTGGCCTACGAAGGTTAACTCTTCTCGGTTGAGGTGGCTGGCTTGCCGATTTCCTCAAAGTTCAAAGGCAGCCACACCTCAAACACCGTTTGCCCCGGCCTGGAGCGTAATTTAATATCCCCACGGTGTTTAGATACCACGATATTGTAGGAAATATCCAACCCCAGACCGGTACCCTTGCCCACCGGCTTGGTGGTAAAGAACGCATCAA
>CAZEQN010000255.1:2169-2898 GCA_964514335.1 uncultured Anaerolineaceae bacterium | reverse complement strand
CCCGCCGCCGCCTGCTGGCCGGGCTGGCGCTGGGCGCGCTCGCCCTCTTCATCCTCCTGCCGCTCGGCGCGCTGGCTGGCCGTTCCTTCCTGCGCCTGGAACCGGAGCGCGGTCAGCGTACCGCCCAGACCGGCTTCACCCTGGACTACTACCGCGCCCTCGGTCAGCGCCAGCAAACTTCGGCTTTTGTCGCCCCGCCCGCCACCGCCATCCGCGCCTCGCTGACCTACGCCGCCGCCACCGTCGTCATCGCCCTCGCCCTGGGTACGCCCGCCGCCTGGGCGCTGGCCCGCCAGCCGGGGGCGTTTTTCAGCCGCCTGCTCGACCCCCTGCTCATGTTGCCGTTGGGCACATCGGCCGTTACCCTCGGCCTTGGCTTCATCGTCGCCCTGGATACCCCCCCGCTGGATTTACGCGCCTCGCCCCTGCTCATCCCGCTCGCCCACTCGCTGGTCGCTTTTCCCTTCGTGGTGCGCAGTCTGGCCCCCGCCCTGCGCAGCATCCGCCCGCGCCTGCGCCAGGCCGCCGCCGTGCTGGGCGCTTCGCCGCGCCAGGTCGCCCGCCACATCGACCTGCCGCTGGTCGCCCGCGCCCTGCTGGTGGGCGCGGCTTTTGCCTTCACCATCTCGCTCGGCGAGTTCGGCGCTACGGCTCTCATTGCCCGGCCGGACTTCCCAACCCAGCCAGTCAAGATTTACCGCTTCCATTCCCAGCCCGGCGGCCAGAAAA
>CAZEQN010000255.1:0-2159 GCA_964514335.1 uncultured Anaerolineaceae bacterium | reverse complement strand
TGCTCATGGCCGTTACCGCCGCTGGCATGCTGGGCATTGAACGCCTGCGGGTTAGCGAAGGGAGCGAGTTTTAGCCCCGCCTTTACGATACATTAACCTCGCACCAAACCCCGCTGGGGGGGATTCTGGTAAACTACTCTTGCACGACCTCGCCCGCCTTCAGGAGTACTGCCATGATAAAAACCGACGGCAAGTTCTACATCGGCAAACACCCCGAATCCAAAGACCCGGTATTCTACGACCCGGACGACCTCACGACTCACGCCGTAGTGGTCGGCATGACCGGCTCCGGCAAAACCGGCCTGTGCATCGGCCTGCTGGAAGAAGCCGCCCTCAATGGCATCCCGGCCCTGATGATAGACCCCAAGGGCGATATCACCAACGCCCTGCTGCACTTCCCCGACCTGCTGCCCACCGACTTCCAACCCTGGGTCAACCCGGATGTCGCCCGCCGCGAAGGCAAAACCATTGAACAGGCCGGCGCCGAGGAAGCCGAAAAATGGCAAAAGGGCCTCGCTGGCGATGGCATTGACCGCGAACGCCTGCTGGCGCTCAAAAATTCAGCCCACTTTGCCGTCTTCACCCCCGGCTCGGATGCCGGTATTCCGGTCAGCATTCTCGCCTCGCTGGCCGTCCCCGACCTGCCCTGGCAGGGCAATGAGGAAATCCTGCGCGAGAAAATCGGCGGCACGGTTACCGCCCTGCTTGGCCTGGTCGGCCTCAACGACATTGACCCGGTGCGCTCACGCGAACACATCCTGCTGGCCAACATCTTTGAATTCGCCTGGAGTCAGGGCAAGAGCCTTGACCTCGGCGAATTGATTCTCCAGACCCAGACCCCGCCCTTTGAAAAGCTGGGCGTGTTTGAACTTAACACCTTCTTCCCTGAAAAAGACCGCTTCAGCCTCGCCATGCTGCTCAATAACATCCTCGCCGCCCCGGCCTTCCAGACCTGGATCAGCGGCGCTCCGCTGGATATCCCCAGCCTGCTCTACGGCGAAGATGGCCGCCCGCGCCACAGCGTGTTCTACTTGGCCCACTTAAGCGACTCCGAGCGCATGTTCTTCATCACCCTCTTGTACTCGGCCGTAGAAACCTGGATGCGCTCCCAGAAGGGCGCCACCAACCTGCGCGCCATCGTGTACTTTGATGAAATCTTCGGCTACCTGCCGCCCACCGCCAACCCGCCCAGCAAAGCCGTCATGCTGCGCATGCTAAAGCAGGCCCGCGCCTTTGGCGTGGGGCAGGTACTGGTTACCCAGAACCCGGTCGACCTGGACTACAAAGCCATCTCCAACGCCGGAACCTGGCTGATTGGCCGCCTGCAAACCGAGCGCGACAAGGAACGCCTGCTGGACGGCCTGGAAGGCGCGGCCGGCGGCGACCTGGACCGCAAAAAATATGATGATGTCCTCTCCAAACTCGGCAAGCGCATGTTCCTGCTCCACAATGTGCACGCCAAAGCGCCGGTGGTTTTTGGCACCCGCTGGGCCATGAATTACCTCGCCGGCCCCCTCACCCGGGCCCAGATTCCCGCCCTCAACCAGCTGGCTGGCGCAACCAGCCCCAAAGCCAGCCGGGCCGCCGCCAAAAGCGCCGCCAAAGCCGCCCCGGAAACCACCCCCGAGGAAGCCCCGGCAGTCAAAAGCCCGACCCACACACCCATTGCCCCCGCTGCCGCCGCCCCGAGCGCCGGCACCGCCACCCGCCCGGCCGTGCCCAGCGGCATCCCGGAGTATTTCCTGCCCCACAACCTGACCCTCATGGAAGCCTTTGCCGCCGATGGCGAACCGCTGCCCCAGAACGCCCTCGCCCAGGGCCTCATCTACCACCCGGCCCTGCTGGCCCAGGCAGAAATCCGCTACTTTGACCGCAAATACAGCCTTGACACGGTCGAGAAAAAATCGGCCCTCGTCTTTGAACCCGACCGGCGCGGCGTTGTGCGCTGGGAGGACTACCTGGCCGAACCGGTGGATGCGCGCGGGCTGGAAAGCCGCCCGGCCCCCGAAGCCCGGTTTGACAACCTCGAAGGCGCCATGAACGATGCCAAACTGCTCAAGAGTTTGGAAACCGATTTTGTGGATTGGGTCTTCCGCACCAGCGGCGTGACCGTGACGCGCAGCAGCGGCGAGTCCGCGGGCGCCTCCGCCGTCGCGGGC
>CAZEQN010000254.1:0-2905 GCA_964514335.1 uncultured Anaerolineaceae bacterium | reverse complement strand
GCTGATGGTGTAGGCGAAATGGTCGGCCCCCGGCCGCAGGGCGCGCCAATCCAGCAGGTTCACGATGCGCCCCTCGCCTCCCTGGGTTGCCGCCGCAAAGCCCTGCGCCAGCCGGAAAGGCGCCGAGAGGTTGATTTGCAGGTGGCGCGCCCACGTCTCCGGGTCGGTTTCAGCCAGCCCCTTGTTTTCAAAGATGCTGGCGTTGTTCACCAGCCCGTACAGCGGGCCGTGAGCCGCGGCCTCGGCCAGCAACCGCTCTACCTCAGCCGGGTCGTTCAGGTCGGCCTGCAACAGGTGAACAGTCACGCCCAGTTCGCGTAACTCGCGCCCGGCCTGCTCGGCTGCCGCGGCCGAAGAACCGTAATGCAGCAGGATGTTGCCGCCCGCTTCGGCCACCGTCTGCGCCAGGCTGCGCCCAATGCGCACCGCCCCGCCCGTGATGAGGATTGTTTTTCCGGTTAGTGCCATGCAGTTATTGTAGTGCCGATTTGGCCGCCGCGCGCCGTTTGCCAATCAGCCACAGCGCGACGGCCAGCGCCAGCCAGGCCAGTACCTGCTCGCTGCGCAGGCCCATGAGAGTCGTCAGGCTGGCCCCGCGCAGGCCGCCCAACAGCAGCCGGGTGGCCGCCACGCCCGCCGCCAGCCACAGAAAATCCATGCCCGGCGCTCGGTTCGCCATGCCGGGCGAGGGAAATAACCGCCCCAGAATCAGCCCGGCGGTCACCGCTTCCAATGCCTGTACCGGGTGGCGGCTTGCCCCCCACAGCTCAATGCCCCAGAACCAGTCGGTTTCGGCCCCGTAGGCCGTGCCGCCTGCCAGTTGCGCCAGGGCGCTCGCCATCCACAGCACGCCCAGCGCCGGGGCCAGCGCATCCAGCGTTTGCCACAGGCCCAGGCCCTTGCGTTGGGCATACGCCCAACCCGCCAGCGCCGCCCCCACCAGCCCGCCGCCAGCATGCAGCAGGCCGGTATTCAGCGAGAGCAGGCTCGCCGGGCTGGCCGCGAAGGCCGCCGGGTAGAGCAGCACATAGGCCGCCCGCGCGCTCAACAGGCCTGCCACCAGCATCGTAAACACCAGGTTGGCTTGCAGGTCGTCCGTCAGGCCGTGGCGCCGGGCATGTTTCTCACTTAACGAAAGGCCGAACCACAGCCCGGCCAGCAGCAATAGTTCCGGCAGCGGCAGGGCCAGCGGCCCCACATTCAGAATCGGCGCCATCAGGGTTGCCCTCCCAGCAAATTCTCGACCCGGATGCGCAGCAGGGCTTCGGCCATGGGCCCGCCAATGATGACTTCTTCAATCACGCCATCCGGCCGGATGAAGTACGAAGAGGGCAGCGCCCGCACCGCATATTGCCGTCCCACGCCGCCATCGGTGTCAAACACAATCGGGAAGGTCAGCCCCAGCTCGCTGGCAAAGGCCAGCGCTGCCGCCGCCGAGTCCTGGTCGGTGGCGTTCACCGCCAGCACCACCAGCCCCTGCCCGGCATATTCTTCATAAATCCGCTGCATGGCGGGCATCTCGGCCCGGCACGGCCCGCACCACGAGGCCCACACGTTCAACAGCACCGCCTTACCGCGCAACTCGCTCAAAGAGATGGCCTCGCCGCTGGCGGTTTGCAACGTGAAATCCGGGGCAAGGAAGCCCGCCTGCGGCGCGGGCAGGCTTGGCGCGGCCAGTGTGCCCGGCAGGCCGGCGCCGATGCCGACCCACACCATCCCTGCCAGCAGAGCCGCCAGCGCCAGGAAATTCCATTGTCTGGTTGTCAGGTTCATGCGCTTTAGACGAGTCCTTGCTGGCGATACTTACATACGGTAAATTTTCTGTAACATTTGTGGCTGGAATGAGACTATTCACCAGAAACGGAGGCCCAATGCAAAAACTTCTACCCAACCGCTTTCCGCTTGTGATTGTACTCGCGCTCACGCTGGCGGCCTGTGGCAGTCCGGCCGCCACCGAGGCCCCCACCCCTGACCTGCCCACGCCGGAAGTCTTCAGCCAGCCGGCCACCGAAACCGCCGCGCCGGAGCCTACCCCCGTGGCCGTGGACCCGGCCGCCCCCACCGCCACCCTGCCGCCGCTGGACCCCAACAACCTGCCGGATGTGCCGCGGGTGGAATTTCAGGGCAACAACTGGTTCCAGCCCACCGCGTCCAGCCAGATTGCGATGGTCAGCGGCAAAGTCCAGCTGTGGGATTTCAGCGCCGTATGGTGAACGTTCTGCCGTGAAATGGCGCCCATCGTGCATGGGCTCGACGAACTGTACGGCGATTACGCCACCATCATCACCCTCGATATTGACCACCCGGACAACCAGCCTTTTATTGATGCGCTCGGCTACGACCCGCGTTTCCGGCCCGGCCTCTACATCCTTGCTCCGGATGGCACGGTGCTCAACCGCTGGCTCGGCCCGGTAGATGCCCGCACCCTCCAGCAGGCGCTGGTCACCGCGATTTTGGATAACCAGTAGGCTGCGGTGCCTGAATTTCAGCCCCGGAGGGTTCGTGCCTTTCGGGGCTTTTTATTCCACCTGAAGCGCATCTGGGCGGCCAACCGGAGTCGAGGCTTTAGCCGAGGTCCTGACAACCGTTCAGACAGCGGGCTTCAGCCCGCAGCGGTTCAAGCGCATCCCCTTCTATCCGCGTAGCCTGGCCCCTTGTGGGCGTCTCCCTTCCAGCCCCGGATTTCCAATAGAGCGCAAAAATGCAAATGGGCTAACAGTTTCAGACAGCGGGCTTCAGCCCGCTGTGGTACGAGCAACCACCGCATTGCCCTTGACAACCAGGGCAGGGCAGTTGTATACTTCCACTACCCCCACCCCCCTGGGGGGGGGATAGAGAGAACACGATGAAGAACGAAGCCGCCGCCAAACGCTTACGCACCATTCAGGGCCATGTGGGTGGCAAT
>CAZEQN010000253.1:0-2967 GCA_964514335.1 uncultured Anaerolineaceae bacterium | reverse complement strand
GAAACCGAACGGATATACCTGGAATACCGAAATCAGGGCGCACGGCTCACTACACAGCGATTTAGGCAGGAATTAGATGCTTTCTGGAAAGGGCGCACGTTGCCCGCCTCCGGCCCGGTGGAATTACTGCCCTTCCTGGAACAACTGATCGGCGAGCGCCGCGCCGGCGGGCAGTTCAGCCCGAACACGGTGAAAACATACGTTACGGTGCTCAACAAACTGAAAGCGTACCAGGCAGAATCCCGGCGGGCCGTGACATTTGAAAAAGTCGACCTGGATTTCCACGCAAAATTTGTGGCCTGGCTGACCGCCGGCGGAATGCGGCCAAACACGGTTCACAAAATCGTGAAAACGGTAAAGGCTGTTTTGTCGGTCGCCTTCGAACGCGGGCTAACTACAAACACCGCTTTTCGCCTTCGGTCGTTTACGGCCAGGCAGGAAGATACGTTTAACATCTACCTGACCGAAAGCGAATTGGAGCGCCGGGTCATCACCGCCCAGAACACCACCGCCGAACTGCTGCGGGCCGCCGAAGAAGCCCTTCTGGACGCCATTGACGCGATTGTGGCCGCCAAAACCGCTGGCGTGAGCGAAGAAGACCTGACCGAAGCCCTGCGCCTGCACCGCGAAGCCTCATTGCGCTGGGACTTCGTGTCCTCAGAGAACAGCACCGGCTTCCACAACCCGCAGGAGGCCGCCCGGGTGTTGGCGCACGCCATTGACCTGGCGCGCCAGGCCGAGCTAGCCGCCAAAGCCCTGCTGACGGCTAGTACCAGCGGCAATTAGCCAGCTGGTTTTGTATCTTTCAGCGGGAGCCGGTGCGCGCCGGCTCCCGCTGATTTTTTAAACTTGCAATCCCGCCCACAGGCCGTATAATGAAACCCGGCTGCCCTCCAAACCTGCAGCCCGGAAAGAACCCTGCCCGATGCAAGACAAAATTACCGCCGCCAATATCGCCCAGGTACGCCAGGCCGACCTGCGCGGCCTGATGGCGATATCACTCCAGATTTACCTGATGCGCTTCCCGGTCATCGCCGCCCTTGCGGCTTTGATTAACCTGCCGGTGAACATTTATTTCACCCTCTACGGCCCGCCCGTGCCAGACACCCCGGCCGGCATGCTGGGCTATTATCCGTACCTGATGGTCGCCAACCTGTTCAGCCTGCTGGTACTGCTGGCAGTAGCCTATGTAGTGGAACTGACCATCTACGCCGAACAACCCGGCCTGAACGAGGCCATCAACCACGCCCTCACCCGCTGGCTGCCGGCGGTGGGCACCTTTTTGCTCACCACTCTGGCGGTTTTAAGCGGCCTGCTGGTGTTTGTACTGCCCGGAATCGCCCTGACGATTTACTTCTTCTTTGACATGCATGCCGTCAGCCTGCGCGAGATGTCTCTGGCCCAGGCCCTGCGCTACAGCCTGGAGCTGGTGCGCGGCCGCTGGTTACAAACCATGGCGCGGGTGCTGTTCGTGACGTTTCTGGTGCTCACCCCCAGCCTGTTCATCCAGTTTTCGATTGTGGCCTCCGGCGCAGACCTGGGCGCAACCGCCCTGATACTGTACGACACCCTGCTGGATGTGATTTCTGCCTTTTCCCTGGTCGCTTACACCATTCTGTTCCTCAATCTGGACTATGGCCGCCAGCCGGAAGAAAGCGAAGAAGCCGATGGAACAGCCGGCGCGTGACCTGCTGGCGAGCCAGGGAGCCGCGGCCGCGATTGCCTGGCTGCAAAACCAGCCCGACCCGGCCGCCGTGGCAAGCGCCTTTGATGCGCTGGCGCGCCACGCCTACACTCACCACAAAGACGTGGCCGCCATGCTGGCGATTGCCCAGGCCGGCATTGAATACGCCCTGCACGCCTCGCTGGAAGTAGCCGAGCAGGATGCCGACCTGGCCTTTGCCTTAAGCGGCCACGCCAAAACCCTTAACTACAACCTTTCGGCCAATACCTGGCCCGGCTGGGGCGATGACGGCATTGTCATCACTCCTGAACAGCAGGCGCTCGGTTACCAGGCCGCCCATAAAAACCTCGAGCTGGCTGAAATTCTGGATAAAGGCGACCTCGCTCTGGGGCGGGCCTACTGGCTGATTGGGGCGCACGAACTGGCGGTCACAGACCCGGCCGCCGCCCAGACTGCCTTTGAACGGGCCGCCCGCCATGCCGCCGCCGCCGGCCAGCCCGGCGAGGCCCTGTTAAGCGAAGGCTACGCCCACCTGGCCGCCCTGCTGGCCGACCCTGCCGATGATGCCGCCCGCCAGCGCCTGCAAGCCGCCCTGGTTGAACTGCCCCAGCACCCCCAGGGTGAGTTTTTGGCCGGTCAATTGCAAACCGCCAGCCAAGTCTTTCAGACTTCCGCAGGGGCGTCTTCTCCTCATAAATGACCAGCCCTGCGGCTTGACCAGCCCCCAGCGGCGGGGTAAGATTCTCAGGTTATGTATCTTAAAGGCAGTTCCTACAACATGCAAAAACGCCGTCGCGTGCGGCGGACGAATCCGGCGCTGGTCATCTTCCTGCTGGCCCTGATTGGCATGGTGTGGTATTTCAACCAGTTCGTGGTGGTGGAGCTGGCCCAGCAAACGCTGCCGCCCACCGCTACGGCGGTGAATGCCGAAGCCCTGGTGACCGAAGCCCAGGGCCACTTCCGGGATGGCAACCTCTTCCGCGCCATCAGCGCCTACCAGCAGGCCATCCTGGCGGCGCCCGCCAATGCCGGGTTGCACATTGAGCTGGCCCGGGTACAAGTGCTGGCCGGGCAGTACGAAGCCGCCGAGACCAGCGCCCGCAATGCCCTGATTTTAAGCCCCAACGATGCCCGCGCCCATGCCGTCCTCGGCTGGACGTTAAACTTCCTCGGCCAGCCGGTGGATGCCGAACGCGAACTGCTGGAAGCCCTGGCCCTCAACCCTGACCTGCCCGAAGCCCACGCTTGTCTGGCTGAACTGCTGGCCGGGCAGCAGCAGGTTG
>CAZEQN010000252.1:0-3008 GCA_964514335.1 uncultured Anaerolineaceae bacterium | reverse complement strand
GCGGCGGTTGACATATTCCTCGATGGCGGCCAACTGTTCTGCGGTGACGGGCTGATTGTTGTTGAAGTCAAAACGCAGCCGGTCCGGCGCGACCAGTGAGCCCGCCTGGCGGGCATGCTCGCCTACAATCTCATGCAGGGCGGCGTGCAGCAGGTGGGTGGCGGTGTGATTGCGCATGATGTCCTGGCGGCGTGCCCGGTCAATACTGGCGGTCGCCGGGTCACCGACTTTGGGATGGCCTTTGATCACCTTGCCGGTATGGGTGATGATGCCAGCGGCCGGACGCGAAACGGAATGGATTTCAATTGACCATTTGGAACCATTTGAGCTGCTGATGAGGCCGGTATCTGAAATCTGACCGCCAGACGGGATGTAAAAATTGGTGGCTGGCAGAATGACTTCGACTGCATCGCCGGGTTCGGCGGTGGCTACTGGCGCACCGAGGCGCAACAGGGCGAGTAATTCGCCTTGAAGTGGCTGGTCAGAGTAGGGGTCGTAGGCGACCCCGCTGGCCGACAGCTTCTTCTCTTTTTGAAGCGTTTGGAGTACGGCGTTGAATAGTTCGACATCTTCGCCGCCCAGCGCCCCCATGGCTTTACCGCCGCCAGAGGCCAGCCGGTGCTCTTCCATGGCGGCCTGAAAACCAGCTTCATCAATATCCAGCCCGCGCTCACGAGCAACGTCGCGGGCGAGCTCGAAAGGCAGGCCATGGGTTGCGTATAGCCGGAAGGCTTCCTGCCCGTTTAGGGTAGTCTCCTTTCGAGCGACCAGTTCATCCAAAAGGGTTTCGAGGGTGGCCAATCCGCCCTCAACGGTGCGCTGGAAGCGCTCTTCTTCGCGCGTGAGATTGTCCAGAATGGCGGTGCGGTTTTTTACCAGTTCAGGATAGGCCTCGCCGTATTGGTCAATGATGGTGGCGGCAATGTAGGCCAGGAAGGGTTGAGTGAGGCCGAGCTTGGCGCCAAAACGGGCGGCGCGGCGGATGACCATGCGGGTGATGTAATTGCGGCTAAGATTACCGGGGACGACGCCATCCGCTATCAGGAAGGTGGCGGCGCGGGCATGGTCAGCGATGACGCGATAGGGGGTGAAGTTTTCTTCGCGTTGTTCGTCGGTGTGGCGGGCGAGTTCCTGCACATGTTCAATCAGGGGCCAGAACAGGTCGGTGCGATAGTTGGAGGGCTGGTTTTGCAGGACAGCCACAATGCGCTCAAAACCCATGCCGGTATCCACATGCGTGGCGGGTAGAGGCTCCAACGTTTTGGGGCCGGTGCGGTTGTATTGCATGAAGACCAGATTCCAGAGTTCGAGAAAACGCGGCCCGTCCAGGTCGGGCGTGCCATCTGGCAGGTAGGTCACTTCGCCGTGCTCGGGGCCAAGGTCAATGTGGATTTCGCTGTTGGGGCCGCAGGGGCCGGTATCGGCCATTTCCCAGAAGTTGTCTTTGCGGCCAAAGTACAGAATGTGGCTGGGGTCAAGGCCGGGTTGGGCGCGCCAGTATGTGGCGGCTTCATCATCGGTGGGGATTTCGCCCTGTTCATCGCGAAAACAGGTGACGTACAGGCGGTCTTTGGGCAGGCCCCAGACTTCAGTTAGCAATTCCCAGGCCCACTCGATGGCTTCTTTCTTATAATAGTCACCGAAGGACCAGTTGCCGAGCATTTCGAAGAACGTGTGGTGCGTGTCATCGAAGCCAACATCTTCGAGGTCGTTGTGCTTGCCGGCCACGCGCAGGCACTTCTGGGAGTTCACGGCGCGGGTGTAGGCGCGTTTGTCGGTGCCGAGGAAGACATCCTTGAATTGCACCATGCCGGAATTGGTGAAGAGCAGGGTGGCATCGCCGCCGGGGACGAGCGAGGAAGAGGCGACAAAGGTATGCGCTTTCTTCCCGGTGAAAAAATCGATATATTGTTTGCGAATTTCATTCGCTGTGATGGACTTGGGCATTCATACTCCAGAGGGCTTGAACAAAGGTCTGGTGAATTATACGCGTTCTATGAATGGCGGGCAATGGCGCGGCCCGGTTGGGGCTACAATAGCCGTACAGGATGACGATGCGCGATTTGGAAACGATACTTGTAACCGGCGGGGCCGGGTTTATCGGCTCGAACCTGGTGCGGCACCTGCTCAATGCCCGGCCGGACTGCCGGGTGGTTACGCTGGATGCCCTGACCTATGCCGGGAATGCGGCCAACCTGGCTGACTTGCCAACGGACGGTCGGCATGTGTTTATCCATGCGGACATCCGCGATACAGGGGCGGTTGGGAGGGTGCTGCGTGGATACGCGGTGCGGGGGGTGGTGCATCTGGCGGCCGAGACGCATGTAGACCGTTCGATCGATGCGCCGGAAGCCTTTGTGCAAACGAATGTATTGGGGACGATGCGTCTGTTGGAAGTCGTGCGGGCCATGGCTGTGGAACACCCGGGACAAATCCGGCGGGTGGTGCATGTTTCCACCGATGAGGTGTATGGCACACTGGGTACGGAGGAAGCGGCTTTCACGCCTCATTCAAATTATGCCCCACGCTCCCCGTACTCGGCTTCCAAGGCGGGGGGCGACCATCTGGCGCGGGCGTATTTCCACACCTATGGGCTGCCAGTGGTTGTGACGAATTGTAGTAACAATTATGGCCCGTATCAGCATCCTGAAAAGCTCATCCCGTTGCTGATTGGCAACGCGCTGGAGGGTGACCCGCTGCCGGTGTACGGTGATGGCAGGCAAGTGCGTGATTGGCTCTATGTGGATGACCATTGTGCTGGCCTGGCGGCGGCGCTGGAAAAAGGCCAGCCGGGCGATACCTACCTGTTTGGCGGTGGGAATCAAATGACCAACCTGGAATTAGTGATGGTTGTATGTGATTTGCTGGATGAGTTGCGGCCGCGCTTACACGGCCAGCGATACCGGGAGTTGGTTACCCATGTGACTGACCGGCCGGGACATGACCGCCGCTATGCGGTTGATATAGAAAGCACCCGTCAGGCGCTGGGCTGGCAACCGCAGCACAGC
>CAZEQN010000251.1:0-3021 GCA_964514335.1 uncultured Anaerolineaceae bacterium | reverse complement strand
GAGTTTCAGAACCGCGCAGGATGGTGAGGGCCGAGAAGCCAAAGCCATCCGCGAGGCGGCTTTCGGCGAGGGTCTTGCCCGCCAGCGAAGAATCGGCCGGGACGCGCACCAGCATCAGGCGTTCATCCAGCCGGTAGAGCTGGGTGCTGCGGGCTTCGGAGACGAAGAACTCCGGGTTCTGGCGCAGGGCTTCCAGGCGGCCGGTGGTGGTCTGGACGAGCAGCACATCGCCTTCGTGCAGGGCAAGGCTCTGGAGGTTGGTGCGGATGGGCCGGGCGGCGCGCCACACCGCCAGCACGTTGGCCCCGTAACGGCGGCGGAAGTCCAAATCGCCGAGGGTCTGGCCGAGCATGGGTGATTGCGGCGCGAAGGTCACTTCGGCCAGTTGCACATCCCCGCCGGTCAGGTGCTCCGGCACAAAGCCGGATTCTTCGACCTGCAATTGCGTGCCCTGCTTCAACTCCTGCAAACGGTCGGCCCGGCCGGTGACCAGCAGGCGGTCGGCGCGCTCCAGCCGCAGGTGCGGGTCAGGGGCGAGGGTGACGTCATCGGCGCGCAGCACGGCCACGACATTGATGCCGAGGGCCGAGCCGAGGTGGCTTTCGGCCATCGTCTTACCCGCCAGGGGCGAATCCGGCGGCAGTTGCACCACAAACAGCCGTTCTTCCAGACCAAAGGAGGCTTCCTGCAAGCGGTCGGGTGGGTCCAGGTCGCGGGCCGGGTCGCGGCGCGGCAGCAGGTGGCGGCCCAGCACGGCGAAGTACAGCAGCCCGGCGGCGGTGAGCGCCAGGCCGAACGGGGCGAAATCAAACAGGCCCAGCGGCGTGCCGCCGGCGGCCTGCAGGGCATCGTTGGCAATCAGGTTGGGCGGCGTGCCGATAAGAGTCAGCAGGCCGCCCAGCAGGCTGGCGTAGGAAAGCGGGATGAGGAAGCGCGAGGGCGAGTGATGGCTGCGGCGGGCGACATCCAGCGCCACTGGCAGCAGCAGCGCCACCACGCCGAGGTTGTTCATCACGCTCGAGAGCGCCGCCGCCACAATCATCAGAATCAGCATCAGGCGGGTTTTGTGATGGCCGCCCAGCCGCAGGATGAACTGCCCCAGCACACCCGCCAGCCCGGTGCGCGCCAGCCCGGCGCTGATGATGAACATCGTCCACATCACGATGACGGCGCCATTGGAGAAGCCGGCCACCGCCTGTTCGGGCGTGACCAGCCCGGCCAGCGCCAGGGCGCACAACGTCAGCAGGGCGACCAGGTCCATGCGCAGGCGCTCGCTGATGAAGAGCGCCACCGCGCCCGCCAGAATGGCGAGAGTGAGGATGATTTCCGGGGTGAGCATACGGGGGCATTATAAACCGCCGCCCGCCGGTGATATAATCGCGGCGGTCAAACAGCCAACCCAAGCACACCTCACCCCCGCTTCCGGCGGGGTTTTGCCGCCTGAAATACACACCCCCACCGCAGGAGTTCCCCCCGATGAAACCCACCGAAGTCCACTCTACGATTCGCAAATACATGCTGGGCGATGGCGAAGAATTTGTGCTCGACCTGGGCAAGAGCCATGGCGCCTACATTCATGATGCCCTGACCGGCCGCGATTACATTGACCTGTTCACCTTCTTTGGCAGCCAGCCGGTGGGCTACAACCACCCCAAGATGCGCTCGCCGGAGTTTACCGAGGCCCTGCTGGAAGCCGCCCTCACCAAGCCGTCTTCTTCCGATTTTTATACCGTGCACATGGCGCGCTTTGTAGATGCGTTTGGGCGGGTGGCGATGCCGAAAGGCTTTGACCACCTGTTTTTAATCAGCGGCGGGGCGCTGGCAGTCGAGAACAGCCTGAAGGCCGCCTTTGACTGGAAGGTGCGCAAGAACTTCAAGCACATCCAGAGCGAACCGGAAGCCGCCCAGAAAATGTCTCTGGATGGCTTTGGCACCAAGATTATCCACTTCAAGGAAGCCTTCCACGGGCGCTCTGGCTATACGCTCTCATTGACCAACACCGATGACCCGCGCAAGTACATGTATTTCCCCAAGTTCAACTGGCCGCGGATTGTGAACCCCAAGCTGCGCTACCCAATTACCGAAGAGGTGCTGGCCGATGTGCGCCGGATGGAAGAAATCGCATTGGCGCAGATTGAAACGGCGGTACACCAGTTCCGCGGCGACATCGCCGGGCTGATTATCGAGCCGATTCAGGGCGAGGGCGGCGACAACCACTTCCGGGATGAGTTCTTCCTGGCCCTGCGGGCGCTGGCCGACAAGCACGAGTTCCTGTTCATTGTGGATGAAGTGCAGAGCGGGATGGGGATTACCGGCAAGATGTGGGCGATGGAACACACGCCGGTGATGCCCGACCTGATTGCGTTTGGCAAGAAGGCCCAGGTGTGCGGCGTGATTGCCGGGCCGCGCCTGAAGGAAGTCAAGCACCACGTCTTTGAGGAATCCAGCCGCATCAACTCCACCTGGGGCGGCAATCTGGTGGATATGGTGCGGGCGACCCGTTATCTGGAAATCATCGAAGAAGAGAACCTGCTGGCGCACACCGCCCGCATGGGCGAGAAACTGATGGCCGGGCTGGATGCGATTGCCGAGGAGAGCAAGGGCATCGTGAGCAATGTGCGCGGCAAGGGTATGATGATTGCCTACGACCTGCCCAACCGCCAGCAGCGCAACGACATGATTCATACGCTGTCCGAGCATGGCCTGAAGGCGTTGAAGTCCGGCGCGCACAGCATCCGCTTCCGCGGCATGCTGGACACGCCCGAAGATGTGATTGACAAGGCATTGGAGATTGTCGCCAAGAGCGTCCCGGCGGGGTAAGTTTGCCTTTCCGTTTCCTCACCCTCCTGCCCCCTCTCCGGAATTCCACAAATTCCTGGAGAGGGGGTTTGTTGTTTAAGGGGATGGGGGGGGGAGGCAGCCCGTGTGATTTTGTAGGGGCGTAGCAAGCAACGCCCCTAGTATGATAAAGAATGGCACGGCGGGGATGGGTCGAGAAGCGAAGCAGTCCAAACCACTTAA
>CAZEQN010000250.1:0-3044 GCA_964514335.1 uncultured Anaerolineaceae bacterium | reverse complement strand
CCCGCTGTCTGACCTACTGCCTGCATACCAGACAGTGGGCTTTAGCCCACTGTAGTCCACGAAGTCGCCACGCTCGCAACACCGCGGTTTCCGTCTCCAATTAGTTCACCACTCCTCAATGGGTGGGAGTGGATATATAAATGGATTTCCGGGATTGGCAGCCAGCAGCAGCGGGCTGAAGCCCGCTGTCTGACCTACTGCCTGCATACCAGACAGTGGGCTTTAGCCCACTGTAGCCCACAAACGTAGCCACTCCCCAGTTGGTTGCCCGCCTGTCTAATCGGAGTCGAGGCTTTAGCCGGGCGCCAGATGTATTCTCCGCTAAAGCGTCCACTCCCGTCTACACCGGAATGAACACTCGCGTTCGGCGTCAACCACCCAAATAAAAAAGAGGGAGGCCGGTTGGGCCTCCCTCTCACAGTCTTTTCGATTTGCGTCTTAGCCGCCCAGGCCTTCGGCCGGGCGCTTGCTGGTGCGGATGGACCAGTACAGGCCCGCCACCAGCAGGCCAACGGCAATCCAGCCCGCCAGACCGAGATCCTTGTACTGCACCACAATCGGGGCCACGATGACCGAAACCAGATTCACGACCTTAATCATCGGGTTCAGGGCCGGGCCAGCCGTGTCCTTCATCGGGTCGCCGACCGTATCGCCCACCACCGAAGCCTTGTGGCGCTCGGAGCCTTTGCCGAGGCCCTTGGCCAGGTCCTTCGGTTCGTCCTCGATGAGCTTCTTGGCGTTATCCCAGGCGCCGCCAGCGTTGTTCATGAACACCGCCAGCAACTGACCGGAGAGGATGATGCCCGCCAGGAAACCGCCCAGCGCTTCCACCTTCAGCACCAGACCCACCAGAATCGGGGTCAGCACGCCCAGCAGCGCCAGCGGAACGAGTTCCTTCTGGGCCGCCGTGGTGGCGATTTCAACCGCCTGCTTGTAATCCGGGTCGGCTTTGCCTTCCAGCACGCCCAGTTTGAACTGGCGGCGGGCTTCCTGCACAATCAGGGCCGAAGCGCGGCTGACCGCTTGAATGGCAAAGGACGAGAACAGCCACGGCAGCGCGCCACCGATGAGCATGCCTACGAACACCTGCGGGATATCCACCCGGATGCCGATGGTGGCGATGCGCTCGGCCACGGCCACGCCCAGCGAGGCCTGCGCCCGGCTGACATCCACCAGAAACGAGCCAAACAGCGAGACGGCCGCAATCACCGCCGAGCCAATCGCCACACCCTTGGTGATGGCCTTGGTGGTGTTGCCGACCGCATCCAGGTCCGCCATGATGCGCTGGGCGCGGTCGGTTTCTTCGCTCTGTGTACCACTCCAGGACATTTCGCCAATCCCGGCGGCGTTATCGGCAATCGGACCAAAGGAGTCCATCGCCACATTGTTGCCAGTCAGCGTCAGCATACCGATGCCGGTCATCGCCACGCCGTACAGAATGAAGGTCACATTTTCAACCGGGTCGGGGCTCAAACCGCCGAAGATGAAAACCGAAGCCATGATGGTGGCGGCAATCGTCACCACCGCCCAGACCGAGGATTCATAACCCACCGCCAGACCCTGCAGAATGAGGGTCGCGGGGCCGGTTTCAGCGCCCTTCTTGATTTCCTGCACCGGGCTCTGGTGCGTGCCGGTGAAGTATTCCGTCATGCGGTCAATCAATATCGCCAGCAGTACGCCCACGGCCACCGCCAGCGGCGTGCGCCACCAGCCGCCCGGCAGGGAATTCTCGGCCAGCACGTTCAGGTAGTAGTAGGCGGCAGCGAAGAACAGCGCCACCGAGATGGCCGCCGAGGACAGGAAGCCGGAGAAAATGGCGCTCATCGCCTTCTCGCTGTTGCCTTCCTTGCCCGCCTTGACTACGTACGTCCCGATAATCGAGGACAGTACGCCGATGCCGCGTACAATCAGCGGGTAAATCAGCCACTCGACATGGCCGGTGATGTGATACAACGCCACGCCCAGAATCAGGCCCGAGACGATGGTCACTTCGTAGGACTCGAAGATGTCGGCCGCCATACCGGCGCAGTCACCGACATTATCGCCTACCAGGTCGGCCACTACCGCCGGGTTGCGCGGGTCATCTTCGGGGATGTCGTTTTCGACTTTGCCCACCAGGTCCGCGCCCACATCTGCCGCCTTGGTGAAGATACCGCCGCCCACGCGCATGAAGAGCGCCAGCAGCGTACCGCCGAAACCGAAGCCCAGCAGGGCATCCGGGGCGGCGATGCCAAAGACCACGAAAATCAGCGTGCCGCCCAGCAGGCCCAGGCCGTCGGTCAGCATGCCGGTAATCGTCCCGGCCCGATAAGCGATTTTCAGCGACTCACCAAACGAGTGCCGCGCCGCCGAGGCCACGCGCACATTGGCCTGAACCGCCATGCGCATACCGATTTGCCCGACCATCAGCGAGAACACCGAACCCATGATGAAGCCGATGGCGCGCCCCAGGCCAATGTACAGACTCACGGTTTCTTCGCTCAACCCGTGAAAACGCTCCAGCGCTTCCGGGGTCGGCGGTACGATGGCGACCGAGAAATACATCGCAACCGTCAGCACCACAATCAGCGGCACGATGGAACGCAACTGGCGGCGCAGGTAGGCATCCGCCCCGTCCCGAATCGCGCTCCACACCGCTTGCATCTTTTCGGTGCCTTTGTCTTCGGCCAGCACCTGCTTGCGCAGGAGCAGGGCGTAGGCCAGGCCCAGCAGGGCCACGCCCAGCACCGCCCAGATGGCAAACTGCTCAAATGCGGATAATCCCAAACTTTCCATGTTGCAAATTCTCCTCAATGCAGAAAAGTATGCCTGACCGAATCCGGTTATAAATAGGAAGTGTATTCAGCCAAACGGCTGCATTCTACGCCCGCGCTGGGCATGTGTCAACCGGCAATATCCACTGGGAGTGGATAATGAGGGGGGTGTCATTGCGAAGCTTATGGAGTTGGGCTTTGCCCAACTCTTAAGCAAATGCCTATGGCATTTGCCAGCGAAGCAATCTAAGCGCCGGCCCGGAGATTGCTTCGTCGGACTTCGTCCTCCTC
>CAZEQN010000249.1:0-3140 GCA_964514335.1 uncultured Anaerolineaceae bacterium | reverse complement strand
CCTCTACAAGAACCAGATACGCCAGTTGGCGCGCGCCATTGGCGTGCCCGAGAGCATCCTGAACAAAGCGCCCTCTGCCGACCTGTGGCCCGGCCAGACCGATGAAAGCGAACTCGGCTTTTCCTATGATGAGGCTGACCGCCTGCTTTACCACCTGGTAGATTTGCGCTATACCCCCGAAGACTGCATCAACGCCGGCTTTGACCCGGGTTTCGTCGCTGCCGTCATCCGCCGTATTCAGCGCAACCACTACAAGCGGGTAATGCCGCCAATTGCCAAACTCTCCAACCGCACCTTCGGCTACGATTTTCTTTACCTGCGCGATTGGGGCACCTAGCCAGCCACTCCACCTCTCACAAATCCATAACTCCCTGAAAGTGCGGCTCACTCTCGCTCATGAAACTTCACATCCCGCCTGCTCTTAAACATCGTCGCTTTCTGCTGCTTTGGGCTGGCCTGCTCGTTTCCGTTGCTGGCTCGCGCATGCAGTTCACCGCCCTGCTCTGGCACATCAGCGTCCTCACGCCCGAGCCCATCTATCTTGGGCTGGTCGGCCTTGTTCGGGTAGCGCCCATATTCGTCCTTTCGCTGGTGGCGGGCGCCGCCGCCGATACGTTTGACCGCCGCAAGATTCTGTTCATCAGCCAGAGCGTGGAAACCCTGTGCGCCCTCACCCTCGGCCTGCTCACCCTCACCGGAAACATCGAGCTTTGGCACCTCTATGCCCTGACATTTATGGAAGCTTCAGCCGCCGCCTTTGACCTGCCCGCCCGCCAATCCATCACCCCCAACATCGTCCCGGCCCATGACCTGCCCAACGCTTTCAGTATGCAGTCCATCGCTTTCACGGTTGCCTCCATCGCCGGGCCAGTGCTCTCTGGCATGGTGCTCGCCACCGCCTGGCTCGGCCAGCCCTACGTCTATCTCTTGAATGCGGTTTCGTTCCTGGCTCTGATATTCGCGGTTATCGCCATCGGGCCGGTTCCCCAGGAGCGCGAGGCCAGCGAGCGGCGCGGCGTCCGCCTGGGTGCTATTCGGGATGGCGTGGCTTTCATCCGCCAGCAGCCCATCATTTTATCCAGCATGGTGCTGGACTTCATCGCCACCTTTTTTTCCTCCGCTACCGCCCTGCTGCCCCTGTATGCGCGCCTGATACTCAACGTGGCCGAAGTCGGCTATGGCTGGCTCACCGCCGCCCAGGCAGTCGGCGCCGCTCTGGCTGCGGCTGTAATTTCCCAGATGCAGTCTATCCGCCGTCAGGGGCCCATCCTTTTGGCATCCGTTGCCATCTACGGGCTGGCAACCATTCTGTTCGGTCTTTCAACTTCATTTGGTTTGGCGTTCATCGCCCTCATGCTCGTCGGCGCAGGCGATTCAGTCAGCACCATCATTCGCAACACCATTCGCCAACTACAAACGCCCGACCGCATGCGCGGCCGCATGACCGGCATCAATCAACTGTTCTTTATCGGGGGTCCCCAGTTAGGGGAATTTGAAGCCGGCGTGGTCGCCCAACTCTTCGGCGCGGTCGTCGCGGTGGTAACCGGCGGAATTGGCTGTATCGTCGGCGCATTTCTGGTCATGCGTCGCTGGCCGGAACTTGCTCACTACGACCAATACGAGAATCGCGCCCCCTGAACTAGGTGCTGGTTAATTGCTGGCTGGCCTGCTCCCATTCCGCCAGGGCCGCCGCCAGTTCCGCCTCAAGGTACGAATAATCTTCCCCCAATTTCATTAAGGCATCCGGCACCGAGCCAGCCGCCTGGAGTTCCTTGCCCATCACTTCCAGGCGTTCTTCTAATGCCAAAATCTGGTCCTCCAACTGGGCAACCCGGCGCTCCAGGCGCACCCGCTCATTCTTGGAAAGCCCGAGATTGATTTTAGGTTTTTCCAGCACGGCTGTGGGCGCTGCCGCGGTTTCCGGCTTGGCCTCGCTCGGCGCGGCCCAGTCCACGCGGCCAGTACCGCTGGTGTCTGTATGTACGCCCCGATATTCGCTATACGTCCCGCGAAACACTTCCAGTTCCTGCCCGTCCACATCCACCCGCCAGATTTGAGTCGCCAGTGCATCAATCAGGTAGCGGTCATGCGATACCATCAAAATCGTGCCATCAAACTCGGCCAGGACTTGCTGCAACACTTCCTGTGACGGAATATCCAGATGGTTGCTCGGCTCATCCAGCAACAACAGGTTGGCATCCAGCAAGGCCAGTTTTGCCAGCGCCAGCCGTCCGCGCTCACCGCCGGAAAGCATCCCAACCTTCTTGTAATGATCGTCACCGTTAAAGAGGAACCGCCCGAGATAGGGCCGGACTTCCTTTTCCAGCATGCCCGGCCGGGCGCGCTGAATCTCTTCAATCAAATTCAGTTCGGTCCGCAAATCTTCATGGGCCTGGGCAAAGTAGCCGACCTTCAAACTCGCACCCAACTCCACCTCGCCCTCCAGCGGCGGTTGCTGTCCCAAAATGGTACGCAGCAGGGTTGTCTTACCCGCCCCGTTTGGGCCAATCAACGCTGCGCATTCCAGCCGGCGCAATTCCAGTTTGTCTACGGTAAACAAAGGTTTATCCGGATAGCCAACTGCCAGCCCGTTGCCCCTTAAGACCATATCCCCGCTGCGTTGTTTGGGTCGAATCGCCAGCTTAAACGTACGCTTTTCATTGTCTGGCGCTCGCAAAGCCGCCAGTCGCTGGGCCGCCTCTTCGACTTTCATATCATGGGCGGAAAAGCCGTACTCGCTCCATTTCTTGCCGCGAATCGCCAGAAATCCATAGGCCTCAATCGCCCGGATTTCGCGCGAAACCCGGCTCAACTTGCCTTTCGCCTGCTGGGTGCGCTGGCCGGAAATATTCTTGCGGATATACTCAATTTCATTTTGCAGGCGGTTGAACTCGGTTTCAATGTATTGCAATCGGTCAGCCCAGCGCTGTTCACGCTGTTTGGAGTAGTGAGTATAGTTGCCGCGATATTGCTCAAACCCCGCCGGTGACATCTCCCAGATGTATTCTGCCACCCGGTCCAGAAAATAGCGGTCATGCGAAACAATCAGGGCCGCCCCTTCAAAGCTCCGCAGCGCGCTTTCCAGCCACTCCACCGCCGCGATGTCCAGATGATTGGTTGGCTCATCCAGAATCAGCACA
>CAZEQN010000248.1:0-3208 GCA_964514335.1 uncultured Anaerolineaceae bacterium | reverse complement strand
AAAGGGATACACGACCTTTGGGGGCTTTTGCGTTAGAAGGAGTTGACTGGCCGCCCGGCGCGGTACAATTGCGGCATGGCAAATACACCGACCCGCGACCGCGTCCGACTGGACGAAATTGACACGACGCCCAAGCGCCGCCCGGATTGGATTCGGGTGAAGGCGCCCGCGGGCGAAACCTACGAGAACCTCAAGACGCTGATGCGCAGCAAAGAGTTGCACACCGTCTGCGAAGAGGCGATGTGCCCGAACATGGGCGAGTGCTGGGGCAGCGGCACGGCGACCTTCCTGATGCTGGGGGATGTGTGCACCCGCACCTGCGGCTTTTGCGATATCAAACACGGCCTGCCGAACCTGATGGACTGGATGGAGCCGCAGCGGGTGGCGCAGGCGGTGGCCAACATGAAACTACGCCACGCCGTGATTACCAGCGTGAACCGCGACGAACGGCGGGATGGCGGGGCGCCGATTTTCGCGCTGGTGATTCGCAAAATCCGCGAGTTGCAGCCGGGCTGCTCGATTGAGGTGCTGATCCCGGATTTCAAGGGCAGCGTGGAAGCGCTGGGGATTGTGATGGCGGCGCGGCCGGAGATTTTGAACCACAATGTGGAGACGGTGCCACGGCTGTTCAAGCAGGTGCAACCGCAGGATAACTACGCCTGGGCCAAGGCGACCTTGAGCAATGCCAAGAAACTGGACCCGGACGTGCTGACCAAGAGCGGCATCATGCTGGGGCTGGGCGAAACGCTGGATGAAGTCAAGCGGGTGATGGATGACCAGCGCGAGTGGGGCGTGGACATCCTGACGCTGGGCCAGTACCTGCAACCGAGCAAGAAGCACCTGCCGATTGAGCGCTACGTGACGCCGGATGAGTTTGCGGAGTTAAAGGAATACGGCCTGAACATCGGGTTTAAGTGGGTGGAAAGCGGGCCGCTGGTGCGCTCGTCTTACCATGCCGCCGACCAGGTACGGGCATTGAGCGTGGTGCATCGCAAGCTGTATGGCGAGGCGGCGGCGTAAGGCCGAGGGCCTCACCCCCCGGCCCCCTCTCCGGAATTCCTTTGGAATTCTTGGAGAGGGGGAGTAGATAAGACCGAGGAAGCTTTTTCAGATTGTTCTTTGCGCCCTCCCCCAATAGTCCTGATAGACCGACTTGCGTCGGTCTTTTTTTGTTCCCGGCATAATACCGCGGCTTGATTTTCGTTATCCCAGATGAGTGGCAATGCGGCCACTGTTTCAACTGTTTCGGTAGTGGAAGGAGACTCTCATGGCGGTAGATACGCAACCTCGCCCCGGCACGGGCAACGACCGGGCAAAAGTGATTGGCGGACTGGCAGTACTGGGGCTGGCATTGCTGGTGATTGCGCTGTTTGTGATTTATAGCGCCACCGGCGGGCTGGCGCGGGTGGCGGGTTCGGTCTCGGAGGCGGCCGGGCAAGTGGCCCAGGGAGCCGAGAGCGCCCAGCAGAGCTTCAGCCTGGGGGGCAGCCAGATTCTGGCGCCCAACGCCTTTGTGCGGGTGAGCGATCAGTATGTGCTGCTGCGCACGGATTTGCCGCAGGACTATTACCTGCCGGCGGGTGAAACCGGGCGGGTGAGCAATAAGGAGTTCATCGGCAGCCTGGGCGAATTGCAGGGCAAGCAATATGTGGCAGCCACGGGCCGGGTGGATGGCTGGGAGACGCGCCTCAAGCGCAGCAGCAGTGGCGTGATTGCGCCAGCGGGTTATTACAGCACGATTGATGTGTTTGAGAGCAATGCCGGCGCTTCGCTGGCGTTGAGCCCGGAGTGGTTCTGGGCTTACACCAACCCGGAGCGCGCCCCGAGCGAGTGGCTGAAAGATGGCTGCGACCTGGGGCAGGAATGCCTGATGTGGGTGAATGACAAGTTCGACCCAGCGACGCGCCTGACGACCCTGACGTACCATGTGGCCTTCCGGTATCACAATGTGGTGGTGTGGGTGTCCGGGCATGGGTTGGATGTGGACATCGCGCCGGAGGATGTGTTGAATGCAGCCCAGGCGGTGTTGAACCGGTTGGCGGAGCGGCCGCTGGTGAGCGAGTAGGCAAACCTCCCGGAGGTTTTGAACCTCCGGGAGGTTTTTTTGTGACTGATGGGTGAGAGTTATGAGGGCGACCAGCAGGTCGCCCCTACGTTTTAATCAGATGGCGCAGTGGGCTGAAGCCCACTGTCTGAAACAACGCCCACAAGGGGCTAGACTACGCGGAGGGGACGCGATTAAGAGAGCAGGTCGGACAGGCCGAGGGCGGCGGCGCGGTGACTCATGCTTTTGAGGTTGTCGCGCCAGATGTGTTGCGGCAGACCGAAAGCATGCCAGAAGGGCGGCCAGAGCAGGTGGGCGAGGGCGGTCAGGCGGTAATCGTGTTCAAAATCCAGCCAGGGATAGGCAAGGCCGGGGGCGGTCAGGCGGGCGTGATAGTGACGGATGCGGGCGAGGTCGGCGGGGTCGTGCCAGTCGAGCATGTAGGCGACATCGCTGGCGGCGAGGTTGAGGTGCCAGACGGCCCAATCAATCCAGAGCAGGCTGGCGGAAGGCTGGCGCGGCAGGAGCAGGTTGCCGTAGTGCGGGTCGCCGTGAACGATAGTCAGGGGCGCGATGGCGAGGCGCTGGGAGAGGGCCGGGAAGGGCCAGAGAGACAGCAGACGGTCATAGATGGCCGCGGCGGCGGGGGTGAGGGCTTCACCAGCGGCAGCGGCAAAGGCGGGGTAGCCTTCGCGGGCAACGCCGAAAATAAAGGCGTAGATGTCTTCGGCGTAGGGCTGGAGGGCGGCGGTGCGGTCCCACCAGTGGGCGTGGATATCGGCCAGCGCCAGCCAGGCGGCGTCTTTCATTTCGTCTGGCACGCCACCCAGCGCTTCGCCATCGGTATGGGTTTCACTTACATCAGGCAGCAGGGCAAAGCCGCGCCCCTGTTCATCATCGTAACCGGCGGCCTGCGCGGGCAGGAGGGGCGCGGCGGGCATGTGGGGAGCAACGTGCTGGTAGAAGTGAATTTCATTGCGGCGTTGGCTGGCCTTGAAGAAGATTGCGGTTGGCAACGCGCCGGGAGCGGCGTAGGTGAGGCGCAGGCGGGCGGCCTCGGCGGTGGTGGCGTGCGCATCCTCGGCGGTGACGGCGCGCACTTCCACGCCGAGGGCCTGCGAGAGCCAGCCGGGGGTGATTTCGGGGAGGGTGGTGGGAATGGGG
>CAZEQN010000247.1:0-3269 GCA_964514335.1 uncultured Anaerolineaceae bacterium | reverse complement strand
GTCTACTTGTCTACTTGTCTACTTGTTTACTTGTTTACTTGTCTACCTGTTTACTTGTTTACCTGTCTCCCTGCCTCCCTGTTTACCTGAATAGTCGTATACTTTCCCCGGAACTGGAGATTCCCCATGCCTTACCTCGGTGAACTGGCCGCCCTGGCGACCTCCCTGTGTTTTTCCATTGGCCCCACCTTCTTCACCATCGCCGGGCGAGCGGTCGGCTCGGTGGTGGTCAACCGCGTGCGGCTGGTCTTCGCCGTCATCTTCATCGGCCTGGCGCACGCGCTGTTTGTCGGTTCGCCACTGGCGCTGGCGGCCGCCGCCCCCGACCGCTGGCTGTGGCTCGGCCTGTCCGGCATCATCGGGCTGGTGATTGGGGATGCCGGTTTGTTTCAGGCTTTGGTGCTGCTGGGGCCGCGCCTGACCCTGCTCATCTTTGCTACCTCGCCAATTTTGAGCGCAATTATGGCCGGGTTGTTCCTCGGCGAGCGGCTGGGCGGCCTGCAATGGCTGGGGATGGTCATCACGCTGGCGGGCGTGGCCTGGGTGGTGCTGGAGAAAGAAAACTCGGCCCGCAGCGCCCTGACCCCCAGAGTCTACCTCGCCGGAGTGGGCTTTGCGCTGCTGGGCGCGCTGGGGCAGGCCGGCGGGCTGGTGACCGCCAAGCTCGGCTTTTATGGCGATTTCCCGACCCTCTCCGGTCAGTTAATCCGCATGCTGGTTTCGATGCTCGTGCTGTGGGCGCTGACGCTGCTGCAGGGGCGCGCCCGCCATACGCTGGAGGCGGTGCGCGCCAACCCGGCCGCCCTGCGCGCCATTCTGGCGGCCTCGTTTGTGGGGCCGTTCCTCGGCATTTACTTCTCGCTGGTCGCCATCCAGCACGCGCCCATCGGCATTGCCAGCACGCTGATGTCTTTGCAACCCATCCTCCTGCTGCCTATCAGCATGCTGGTCTTCAAGGAGCGCGTCAGCGGCCGGGCGGTTTTCGGGACGCTGATTGCGCTGGCCGGGGTGGCGGTGTTGTTCCTGGTATGAGCGCCGCCCTCCTCGCCCGCCTGATTGCGCGCCTGCCCGCCCCGCTGCCGGTTGTGGCCCGCGGCCAGCCGCTGCCGCCCGATTCGCCCCGCTGGGCGGCGCTGGAAGGCGAGACGGTCATCGGCCTTTCGCTGCGCGGGGCGCGGCTGGGCGAACTGCCGCCCGAAGTGCTGCAACTCACGGGCCTGCGCTGGCTGTCGGTGGGGCTCAACGACCTGACCAGCCTGCCGGAAGCCCTCGGCGGCCTGACCGCCCTCACCCACCTGTATATTGATACCAACGCCCTCGCCGAGTTGCCCGAGTCGCTTGGCCGCCTGACCGACCTGCGCGTGCTGGACCTCGCCCACAACCCGCTGGCCGCCCTGCCTCATCTGGCCGCCCTGCACCGCCTGGAATTCCTGTACGCCGCCGAACTGGCCGTGCCCGAACTGCCCGCCTGGCTGGGCGACCTGACCAGCCTGCGCTACCTGAACGTGGGCAGTAACCGGCTGGCGGAAATCCCCGCCACGCTGGGCAAACTGGTGAACCTGCTGGAACTGCGCCTGAACGAAAACGCCCTGACCGAACTGCCGCCCGAACTGGGCGGGCTGGCGCGCCTGCGCGAACTGCATCTGCGCCACAACCGCCTGACCGCCCTGCCGGAATCTTTTAGCGGGCTGGCCGACTTGCGCCTGCTGGATTTGCGCTCAAACGATTTTGCCGCCGCCCCGCCGGTCGTCCAGCGCCTGCCGCGCCTCGAAAAGCTCGACCTGCGCTGGAACCGCCTCCCGCCGGATGCCGAGACGCTGGTTTGGCGCGGGGTGGATGAGTAGAGCTAGCCGGAGCTAGCTATCACATGCTTTCTCGCCCAAAAAATCTGGCGGTGGGGGAAACCACTCATGAACAAACATGTAAGGTATAGAGTATGTAAATGTTTGCTGGGTATCTAAATCATATCGGATAAAGTACCTTCTCCCATCTGAGCCATCTGCAAGGTATCCAAGTAAACTTCCCTGTACAAACAAAGGTACTTCCGTAAAGCCTAATTCAATTTTTGATAGCCCTCCCCCACTTTCAATATCATGCATATAGATACGAGTCTGGATGGATGTATTGCTAAATTCCTCTAAGCCATTGGAAAATAAGAGGAGATTTTGATCTAGTGTCCACCAAGTATTCATGAAAATTGGGTAAGGATGTGAGCTTTCGAGTATTAATTCAAGTTCTTGTGATTCAACGTTGTACACCCAAATTTGTTGCCACATCTCATTTCCAGAAGTATCAAAACCAATGTTATCAACAAGAAAGGCCAGGCGCATCTCATCAACACTCCAAGCAAAGACACTAAAATTAATACCCCTGATTTCGTTATTTGAAAACTCAGTGATTTGGGAAACGGATTTTGTTTCAATGTTGAGAATATGAAGCTGCAGATTGCCACTTGCATCAAATGCCGAAAATGGTAGTAGCTCTCCATTGTTTGACCATTTTCCCAATGTTTCTACTTCGATACTGAATTCATATTCGACCCTATAGCTTGGGTAGTTTCCAAATATGATTGTTGATTCGCTTGCGTCGGACTTCACAGCCAATCTGTGGGTTTCAGGAGCTATAGCCAATTGAAGGGGGGCTTCTTCAAAGAAATCGTCGAGGTCAACTAATCTACCGTATGTTCTTCCGTTTATATCAGACACAGCTATCTCTTTGGAATCCTGCCAAAATAGCAACACATTACAGCCTTCATCCACCCACGAAATAATGACCGGGGAATAGGTCGTTTCGTAGAACACAGGGATTTCTTTGCGAATCCCCGTTTCAAGGTCTTGCAAGAATATTTGTCTTGTTCCATGCTCAACAAGCAAAATGGAGTTCGACCCTATCCCGCTACTATTCAAATCCGCATCCAACAGCAACTGGCTCTTGGAAATAGAAGCTAGGTTTTCATCTGTATACTTTGCAAACGGAGAAACATTCCCGGTCTGCGAGCATGAAACTATGAATTGAACAATGAGCAAGATAGGTATAGCCACTTTAGTCATGGGGATTTCCGCCTAGGACTCGGATTCAAGATTTATCGGCACATACGCCAGCGGGCTTGCCCCGCGTTTTTGCCAACTTGTAAACTCTGTGTAAAATCGCCCGCGCTCATAGCCCCATTATAGCCAGCCCAGCCCTCGCGGGCGCGCCCTCCCCTACTGCTGCGCGCTGGCCGTTTGGGCCAATTTTGGTCAAGCAAAATCTTGACAACAGGACTATAA
>CAZEQN010000246.1:0-3300 GCA_964514335.1 uncultured Anaerolineaceae bacterium | reverse complement strand
GCTGGGCATTACCTTCCCGGCTGTGGTTGGCTGGATGGTGGAAATCATCCGCCGCGTCTCCGGCGGCAACCCCGAACCTCTGCCCGGCTGGGATAACATCGGTGGCTACTTCATGGATGGCCTCAAGCTGGTTGGCGTGGCTCTGGTGTGGATGCTGCCGATTATTCTGGTATCCATCTGCTTCACCCCGGTAACCATCCTGGCCGCTGAAAACCTGGACTACGAAACCGGCGGCATGGTCATCACCATTTCGACCATCTGTTTCTCCCTTTTCGTCCTGGTGTATTCGCTGGCCGTGGCCGTCTTCCTGCTGCCCCTGCCCGGTCTGGTCGCCGAGAATCGCTCCTTCACCGACCTGCTGCGCCCCAACACCCCCCTGCGCTATGTGCGCGCCAACATTGGCGGCTACCTGATTGCCTCGATTGGCGGCAGCTTCATCGCCAATTTCATTGGCAGCCTGGGCGTCATTCTGTGCGGCATCGGCACCCTCATCACGGTACCGTTTGGCCTGGCCATCTATGCCCACCTGATGGGTCAGGCGCATGCCCAATCCGTCCAGAACCAGCAACTGGTCGTACCCCCGGCCGTCTAAGCCACAATTTTTCTCACCTGCACACGGGCGGCCAGCGTAAGACCTGGCCGCCCGTTTTCGTCTATCCTGTATGGGCCCAAAACAAAATTCAATACAGGTACAATATCCGTATGAAATCTTCTCTTACTCGCCGCGATTTCCTTAAACTAAGCGGGCTGACCCTCGGTTCGCTCGCCTTTCGGCCGCGCCTGTACACGGATGAGGTCTTCGACCCCAGCATTTTTGAAGAGCCCCACCCCCTTGGCATCGTCCGAGTCGGTGTGCCGGAGGTCAAGGTTTATCGTGAACCCACCTATGCCAGCGAAGCCGTTACCACCTTCCTGAAAGATTCCATGCTGCGGATTGACGAACGTCTGGTCTCGCCTTATGGGCCGCAATTCAACCCGCGCTGGTATCGCATTCCCGAGGGCTACATCCACACCGCCTACCTGCAACCGGTCGAGTACCTGCCCCAAACGCCCAACTACACCATTCCCGAAGGCGGGCAACTGGTGGAAATCAGCGTACCCGGCACCCAGTCCATGCGCTACACTAAATTCTACGGCTGGGAGAATCTCTACCGCCTGTACTATGGCTCTACCCATTGGGTCACCGCCATTGACCGCGGGCCAGACAATGAGTTGTGGTATGAAATCACCGATGACTTGCTTAAACTGCCCTACTGGATTTCGGCCCGGCATGCGCGTTTCATCGATGCCTCCGAACTCACGCCCCTCTCACCGGATGTACCGCCGCATGAGAAGCGGGTGAAAATCAACATCCGCCGCCAGTCGCTCACCGCCTACGAGGGCGATGCAATCGTCCTGCACACCGAAATCTCCACCGGCATCCCCGGCCAGGAAGGTGTCGGCGGCATCCCCTCTGCCACGCCCCGCGGCACCTTCAACGTCCACCTCAAAACGCCTGTGCGCCATATGGGCGATGGCCGCCTGACGGGTGATGTGCTGGCCTACGAACTGCCGGGCGTGCCCTGGGTCGCCTTCTTTGTGGATACCGGCGTTGCCTTCCACGGCACCTACTGGCATGACAATTACGGCAACGAGATGAGCAAAGGCTGCATCAACATGCGCATTGACGAGGCCAAGTGGCTCTACCGCTGGATGACCCCCACCATCGAAGCCAATCAATGGCACCGCGCCGGTCTCGGCACCAAGGTCGAAGTCGTCTAAAGAACCCAGAGCCGTCGGTTTCGACGGCTCTCTTTATTTTTGTTCGTACGGCCGCATCCATGGCCATGCCCGACGCGCAACCCGTAGTCTAGCCCCTTGTGGGCGTCTCTTACATTAATCCGGGGCTCGAGATCCATAGTCTAGCCTCTTGTGGGCGTTCTATAAAACAATTCCAAACTTCTACAGCACCGCATCCACCATCAACGCCAGGAACAGAAAGGCAAGGTACATGCTGGAATAACGGTACATGTGCCAGGCCACCTTGTTACCGCCCACCCGCCACACCCGCCAGGCCGCATAAATCAGGTAACCGCCCAGCCCCATGGCGCACACCAGGTAAAACGGCCCGGCAAACCGGAAAACCCACATCAGCAGCGTCAGCGCCACCAGTTCCAGCGTATAAATCAACACCTGCTTGCGGGTTTCCATCTCGCCCCGCACCACCGGCAGCATCGGAATTCCCGCCTCGGCGTAGTCCTTCTGGCGCACTATTGCCAGCGCCCAGAAGTGCGGTGGCGTCCACATAAAGATAATCGCAAACAGAAGCAGCGCCGGTATATCTAGCCCGCCGGTAGCCGCCGCCCAGCCCACCAGCGGCGGCACCGCCCCCGCCCCGCCGCCAATGACGATGTTCTGCACCGTCGCCTTTTTGAGATAAATACTGTAGAGCACAACGTAGTACAACATCCCAAACAAACTCAACAAAGCCGCCAGCAAATTGACAAACCCGGCCAGCAGATAAAAGGCTATCACCAGCAGGCCAAAGCCATAGGCCATGCCCTCGGCGGGGGTCATGCGCCCGGCCGCCAGCGGCCGCTTGGCGGTGCGGGTCATACGCTGGTCCACTTCACGGTCAATGTACTGGTTAATCGCACCCGAACCGCCGGCCGCCAGGGCCCCGCCCAACAGCGTCCAGAACGTCAGCGCCAGCCCCGGAAAGGCCTTGCCGCCAATCACCATCCCGCCGTAAGTCGTCACCAGCAGCAACAGCACAATAATCGGCTTCGTGAGCGCCAGCAGGTCCTTCGCTCGGCCGCGCCAATCCACCGGCCAGCCGGCCTCTTCGTCTTCTTCGGCTTTGGTGCGGGCATACAATCCGGCAAAAGTCACCAGAATCACCGCCGCCGCCAGCAGGGCCGCCGCCGTTACCGTATGCAGCCCAAGCAGGTCTACCGCATAGCCGCGCGTGGCCTTGATAGCGCCCAGAAAACCCTGGGCAAAAAACAGCATCACCGTCAGCGTGGCGGCCGAAAGAATCGCTCGCTGGCTGCGCTGGGTGCGCCAGGCGCGGTTCAACAACCACAACGAGAACAGGCCGGCAAACGCCACCGCCAACCGGTGCAACATATCCACCCGTTCCACCGCACTCTCCGGCCACAGCTGGCCATTGCACAGTGGCCAGCCGTTGCAGGCCGCGCCCTGCCCGGCCAGCCACACCCCGCTCACCAGCACCCCGAAAACCACCAGCAGGTACAAGCCCGCCGCCCGCGCAAACGGGCTGCGCAGCGCCAACCGGGCAGGTTGCTTTTCATCGGCCTG
>CAZEQN010000245.1:0-3393 GCA_964514335.1 uncultured Anaerolineaceae bacterium | reverse complement strand
GCCAGTGAATCAATCGCATGCTCATAAGGCTCCCTCAAGAATTTCAGGATACACGCTACAGGTATACGCCAGCGTCTGCTGGCAGGCAGGCGGCACTGGCTGCCGTTCTGCAATCCCCAGCCGCGCCAGCGCCCGCGTCAGGTGGCACAGCGGCAGGCCGACCACATTGGCATAGCAACCGGCGATGTCCGGCGCGGGATTGAACCCTGCATGCTGAATGGCATAGCCGCCGGCCTTGTCAAACGGGTCGCCACTGGCAATGTAAGCCGCCATTTCAGCCTCGCTATATTCGCGCATCGGCACATCGGTAACGGCCAGTTCGGTTTCCAGCCGGCCATCGGCCAGGCGCAAAACCGCCACGCCCGTCAGTACCTGGTGCACTCGGCCGCGCAACTGGCGCAGCATGCCTTCGGCCTCGGCGGCATCCACCGGTTTGCCGAGGATTTCGCCATCGGCCACTACGGTCGTATCGGCGGCAATCACCGCTGCGCCTACTGCGCCGCGTTCCGCTACGGCCCGGGCCTTGGCTTCCGCCAGCCGTAGCACATACTGGCCGGGGTCCTCGCCCGCCCGCGGGGTTTCGTCCACATCCGCTACCTGCACGGCAAATTCCCAGCCGCCCAGCGCCAGCAACTGGTGGCGGCGCGGCGAGGCCGAAGCAAGAATGAGCGTGGTGGAATCGGTCATCAGCATGATAACTGACCGATTCTAACATAGCCAGCCATGCTGGAATTCTATTCACCTTCGGCGGCGCATAAATCCCCCAAAGGGATGAAAGAAAAAAGCCGCCAGATTTGGCGGCTCTTTGGGGAGTTGTATTCGCTTACTGGTGCAGCGGGTGCCCGGCGGCATCCTCGGCCGCTTCCAGCAGCGCCTCGGACAGCGTGGGGTGGGCATGCACATTGCGGGAGATTTCTTCCGGGGTCAGTTCCATCATCTGTGCCAGCGTGAATTCCGGCAGCAGTTCAGTCACTTCCGGCCCAATCATGTGCGCCCCCAGGATTTCGCCGTACTGGGCATCCGTAACCAGTTTCACCCAGCCGCCGTAATCTGCCAGGCCGAGCGCTTTGCCATTGGCCTGAAAATTGAATTTGCCGACCTTGACCTCATAGCCCGCGGCTTTGGCTTCTTCTTCCGTGTAGCCAAATGAGGCAATCTGCGGGTGGCTGTAGGTGGCGCGCGGCATCATCTTGTAATTCAGCGTCACGGTCTCATGCCCGGCGATGTGCTCGGCGCACACCACGCCCATCGCCATGCCCACATGCGCCAGCATCAGCTTGCCGGTTACATCCCCAATCGCCCAGATGCCGGGCACATTGGTCGCCATGCGGTCATCGATTTCCACAAAGCCGCGTTCGCTCAATTTCACGCCCACCTCTTCCAGCCCCAGCCCCTTGCTGTTGGGCGTAAACGAGGCCGCCATCAGCACCTGGTCGGTTTCAATGGTCTGCGAGCCGTCTTTGGTTTCCACCGTGACTTTGACCTTGGTCTTGAGTTTCTCGACTCCGGTGACCTTGCCGCCGGGTATCATCGTGATGCCGTTCTTCTGGAAGACCTTGGTCAATTCCTTGCTCACATCCGGGTCTTCATTCGGCACAATCCGGTCCAGCATTTCCACCAGCGTTACCGGAACGCCGTAGGCGTTCCAGATGGTGGCGAACTCCACCCCAATCGCCCCGGCCCCGATGATGACCACCGACTTGGGCAGGCTTTCCTGCAAAATCGCTTCCCAATAGGTGACGACCTGCTTGCCATCCACTTCAATGCCGGGGATTTTGAAGGCGCTCGCCCCGGTGGCGATGACGATGTTTTTGGCTTTCAGTTCGCTGGTCTTGCCGTCTTTGTCCGTGACCTGTACCGTGTCCTTGGCAGTCAGCTTGCCGCTGCCCATGTGGACATCAATGCTGTTCTTGCGCATCAGGAAGCCCACGCCCTTGACCAGCCGGTCAGAGTTCTGGCGCGAGCGTTTGACCGCCACGCTGTAATCCAGCTTCAGGTTGTCAAACGAAAAGCCAAATTCCTTGCCGCGCTCGCGCAGGGTGTGGGCCACCTCGGCGTTTTTGAGCAGACTCTTGGAGGGGATACAGCCGACATTCAGGCACACCCCGCCCAGAAATTCCTTTTCCACAATGGCGGTCTTCTGCCCCAGTTGCGCGGCTTTGATGGCGGCGATATACCCGCCCGGCCCGGCCCCAATCACAATCACATCATAGTTGGACATGCATACCTCTTTTTCGTAGAATTACCAGTTTTGTCTGCAAATAACCAATTTTGTTTTTCAAAAAAATTTAACGACAAATTTTGTCATTCCGAACGCAGTGAGGAATCCCGGCCAACTCTATCAATCAGACCGGCTCACTGGAAAACAATCCCGACTCGCGACCATTCATTTCGAATGATAAGTTGCCAATCGGCCTCCTGGTAACACAGAAATTACCAGTTACCAATTACTAATTACTTCTTCCCTACTTCCACTCTTCCAGCGTCTTCTTCACCGTACCAAGGAAATAGTCCGCCACCGCCCCATCCAGCATACGGTGGTCAAAGGTCAGCCCGATGTACACCATCGGCCGGATGGCGATGGCGTCATTCACCACCACCGCCCGCTTCTGAATCATCCCCACCCCCAGAATACCGCACTGCGGCTGGTTGATGATCGGCGTGGCGAACAGCGAACCGCTGGTACCGTGGTTGGTAATCGTAAAGGTGCCGCCGCGCACTTCATCCGGCGTGAGCTTTTTGGCGCGGGCGCGCTCGGCCAGGTCATTGACCGCCCGCGCAATCCCCAGCAGCGAGAGACCATCCGCCTGCTTGATGACCGGCACAATCAGCCCGCCGCCATCCAGCGCCGCCGCCATCCCGATGTTGATGTCCTTGTGAATGGCGATGCCCTCTTCCGTCCAGGAGGAGTTCAAAATCGGGTAGGCTTTCAGACCCGCCACCACCGCCGCCACAAAATAAGCCGTAAAGGTCAGGTTGGCCCCGTCGCGGGCGAAGATTTCCTTGTTCTGGGCGCGGTGCTTGCCGACCGCGCTCAAGTCGGCTTCCATAATCGTGGTCACATGCGGCGAGGTGTGCTTGCTCTCCACCATGTGCTTCGCAATTGACTTGCGCATGGTGTCCAGCTTCATCACCGTGCCGGGTACGGGCTGGCCGGCGGCCGGCCCGGCCGCCATCGGCGCCGCCGGTGCGCTAACCGGGGCTACTGCCGCCGCGCTGGGCGCGCCAAGCGGGTCCACCCCGCCCGCGGCAACCACTCGTTCAATGTCTTTCTTCGTAATCCGGCCTTCCAGCCCGGTACCGGAAATGCGGCTCAAATCCAGGCCGTGCTCGCCCGCCAGCCGCCCGACCACTGGCGAGATGAAGCCGCTGCGCCCACCGGCGGCCGGCCTC
>CAZEQN010000244.1:0-3419 GCA_964514335.1 uncultured Anaerolineaceae bacterium | reverse complement strand
CCCACCACCGACCCCGAGCCGGTGCGTTTTCACATCGAGCATGCTCCGCAGGATGCCCCGGCGGCCAACACCCTCGCCGCGGTTCTGGCCGCTCACGGCCACCAAGCCCAGCCCAGCCCGCAGGCCGCCGATACCGTGCTGACGCTGGTCTCGACGTATAACGCCGCCACCGCCGTGGACCCTGAAAAGAAGGTCGTGTTGCCCATCATTCTGGATAACACGCAGGAGATAGCCTCCAATCTCAAACGCATTCAATGGGTGGACTTCCGCCGCGGCCTGACCAATCTGGAGGCGCTTGCCCGCCTGTTCTCCTCCCCAATGGATATGCTCAAAGCCCTCGGCATTGTGCCCGCCGGTAACCAGACTGTCCTGCCCGGTGTGGTGCAGGCGCTGGTGTACTTCCTCGGCCTGCTCGGCATCCTCAATGTGGCGGGCTGGGTGCCGTACTTCATCCAGTTTGCGGATGACATCCTCTACACCCCCGGGCTGGGCGGCACGCTGGCGCTCTTTGCGGGGTTGATGCTGGCCTTTCTGGCGCTGGTGGTTTTCACCATTCGGGCGCTGGTCAGCCGCCGCGGCCGGCTGGCTTCGCTGGCGGGGCTGGGCGTGGTGTTCCTTCTGCTCGGCCTGATTCTGCTGGTGCAGGCCGAGACCTCTTTCTTCATTGAAGATGCCATCTGGCTGGATTTTGAAAATGACCTGCGCGGTCTGACCGGCACCATCAGCCAGGAAGTGTTCCTGTATGGCGGCGCGCTGATGGCGCTTTACACCGCTTTCAAATGGCGCGACCTGCGCCACTGGCTGCCTCATCGGCCCGGGCGCGCCAAGTCGGGTTGATGCGCGGCCGGTTAATCCTTTTTGCCCTGCTGGGGCTGGGGGCGTTGCTCTCACCGCTGCCGGTTGGCGCGCAAACGTCTGCCCGCCAATTGGATGACTCCGGGCCGCCCCCGGGGTACGCCATTCTCTCGCTCCCTGAAGATGGCCACTATAGCGGCGACCGCATCAGTTTCATCCTCCTGCCGCCAGATAGCGAAGCCGCCCGCGACCAGGAAGTCTGGCTGACCCTGCCCGGCGCAACCGCGCCTGAAACGGCCGCCTTTGGCCGCTATGGCATCGGCGGCACGCGCCGCGCCACCTTCCGCTGGGCGTGGGATACAAGCGCGCTGCCGCCGGCCAAATACCCTGTAATTTTCCAAATCAGCCCGGACGGCCCGGCCTGGCGGCAGTGGGTGACTCTGCGGCCTGCCAGCGCGCTGGCCGAACCGGTGCGCGCCTCGGCCTGGCAGAGCATCGCGATTGATTGCTGTGTGGTGTACTTTGCCAGCGGCACCGCCAGCCAGCGCGACCTCGAAGACCTGCTGGATACCATCCAGACCCAGGCCGAACTGGCCGCCACGCGTATGCAAACGGCCTACAGCGAGCTGGTTCAGGTGGTTTTGCTGCCGCGCGTGCTGGGGCATGGCGGCTTCGCCACCGATAAGATTTACGTCTCGTATCTGGACCGCAATTATGCCGGCGAGGCCTTTGCCCAGGTAATGCACCACGAACTGATTCACGTGCTGGATGCACGCCTGGGGGCTGGCCTGCGCCCGACGATGCTGATTGAAGGACTGGCCGTGTACCACAGTGGCGGACATTTCAAGCCCGAACCGCTGCTGCCGCGCGCCGCGGCCCTGCTGGAACTCGGCTGGTATGTGCCGCTTGACCAACTGGCGGATGACTTCTATTTCAAGCAGCATGAAGTCGGTTATCTGCAGGCGGCCGCGCTGGTGGAGTACATGGTGGCACGCTGGGGCTACCCGGCCTTTGACAATTTTTACCGTAGCATTCAACCGGTGAACAACGGCGGGCAGGCCGCGGCTTTGGATGCTGCCCTGCAACTTCATTTCGGGCTGTCGCTGGCCGAGTTGGACGGCGAGTTTATCGCCCACCTGCAAGCCAACCCGGCCACCTCCGAGCAGGCGACCGATGTGCGCCAGACGGTTGAGTTCTATGACACGGTGCGCCGCTACCAGCAGGCGTTGGACCCGAATGCCTATTTCCTTTCGGCCTGGCTGCTGGATATTGATTCGATGCTGGCCGAGAGCATTACCGCAGATTATGTGCGCCACCCGCGCAGCGCCACCCACCTCACGCTGGAACTGATTCTGATAAACGCCGAAGAAGCCTTGCGAGTGGGCGATGCCGTCGCGGCCCAGGCCGGGATTGACGCGGTCAATGCCGTTTTGGAAGAAATAGAAAGTGGCGCAACGAACCCCTGGCAGGCCAGCCCGCTGGCAGCCGAGGTCTTGCAGGTGGTGCAGACGGTGCACCGTTGGGGCTATGAGCCGCAGCAGGTGACCCTGCTGGACGGGCAGGCCCGCGTGCAGGCCAGCCAGCCAACGGCGGCCCTGCCGGGTTTGCAGAGTTTGGAATTAACCTATGACGGGCAGGAGTGGCGGTTGCTGGGCAGCGGCTGGTAGGCGCTATCTGCGGGCCGCGGGTGCAGAATTGGCCTGCTCCGGCCCCGAAGCCAGTACGTGCGTTTCGCTATCGTAACGGCCCTGCAACTCATCCAGCCGGGTATCTTCCCAGACCGGGCAACTGCTGAAATACGCCGCCCGCGCAATCCGGTGAGCCGCCACCGGGCCGGTCAGTAACATGAATAGCGTGGCCGCAATCGCCCGCGTGGTGATGCTGCTCTCCTGAAAATACAATGCCACTCCCAGCATAATCAACCCCACCCCCAGGGTAGAAGCCTTGGTGGACATGGACATACGGATGAACAGGTCCGGCATGCGCACCATGCCCAGGGCGGAGAGTAACATCAGTAATGCGCCGGCCAGCGCCGCCAGCGCGCCCAGCAACTGTAAAAACTCATTCATGATCTGCGCTCCACATAGGCCGCGAAAGCCACTGTTCCCAGAAAAGCCAGCAAGGCCAGCACAATGGCTACATCCAGCACTACGGCCTGATTGCTGCTCATCGCCAGCACGGCCAGCACCCCAATTCCGATAACTGTCATCAGGTCCAGCGCCACTACCCGGTCAGCGGTGTTGGGGCCGCGTAATAAGCGCACAAAACCAAGCCCAATCGCCAGCATCAGCACCGGCAGGGCGATATATTCCAGCAAAAAGGCAGCCATCAGGAAAGCACCTCTTCCACCCGGTCTTCGAGCGCCCAGATCATTTTGCGGAAAGAATCCGGGTCGTCCATCTCCATCGTGTGGATATAGAGCATCTTGCGGTCGCTGGAAACATCCAGCGTCAGCGTGCCGGGCGTCAGCGTAATCAGGTTCGCCAGCAGTGTAATCTCAGTATCGCTGTGCACGCGCAATGGCACGCCAATAATGGCTGGTTTGAGCCGGTTCAACGGCCGGAGTACCGTAGCCGCCGCCCGCAGGTTCGCCAGCACCAGTTCCCACAGGTAAAAAATGGCGA
>CAZEQN010000243.1:0-3519 GCA_964514335.1 uncultured Anaerolineaceae bacterium | reverse complement strand
CGGCTGCAATCTGGCGCGCCGTGGCGGTGTGCAGGCGGTCTTTCAGCTTACTCAACTTGAAGACATACTCATGGTAGGCGCTGTGGGGTTCGCCCGGCTCCGCCTGCCCACTCTCACGGAAGCGCGCCGAAGGCTCTTCGTAGAACGGCTGGCCGGAACGGGCCGCGAACGCCAGCGCCCGCGCCACCCCAATCGCCCCGATTGAATCCAGCTTATCGGCGTCAAACAACACTTTGGCTTCCAGCGTTTCAGGAGCCGCCCCGGTGCGGAAGCGGTGGGTGCGGATGCACTCCTGCACCGCTGCAATCCGGTCCGGTTGCCAGCCGGCCTCGGCCAGCGCCCGCCCGGCAAAGTCCGCCGAGGCTTCATGGTGGCTGGCGCGCGCCTCTATCTGGGCCGGGTCGCTGCCTTCGGCATCGTGCAACAGCGCCGCCGCGCCCACAATCTCGGCATCCGCGCCCTCAGCCGCCGCAATCCGTAAGGCCATGTGATACACCCGCAAAACATGCTTGAAGTCGTGGGTGGGGTCGTCATCCGTATACCAGGCGCGCGCCTGCTCAATACGAATCATCCGCCACCTGACACAAGGGCAATCAATACCCAGGCCAGCCCGAGGCCAAGAATCAACCCGCAGCCCAGCGCCACCGTGCGCGTCGCCAGCCGCAAGACCCCCCGCAGTACCAGCCAGGCCACACCGATAACCAGCAGCCCCAGCATCGGCATCAGCAATTCCTGAAACTGCTCAATTGCCATTCTATTTCGCCTCCGGGTCAGCCACAGAAAAGACCACCTGACCGCGTTTGATGACCGTGCGCACCAGATTGGTGCCATAGCGGTAGCCCAAATGGCGGTAGTCGTCGCAATCCAGCAGCAGCACATCGCCCTGCTTGCCAACCTCCAGGGAGCCAACCGTATCCGCCATGCCAATCGCGGCAGCCGCATTAATCGTCGCCGCCGCAATCGCCTGGGCCGGGGTCAGTTGCATGTAGCGGCAGGCCAGCGCCAGCGCCATTTGCATATTCTCGCACCACGACGTACCCGGGTTCAGGTCACTGGCCAGGGCCAGCAGGCCGCCCGCCGCCAGGATCTGGCGCGCCGGGGCGTACTGGCCGGTCGCCAGCCCAAAGGGCGTGCCGGGCAGCGCCACCGCGACTGTATCGCTCTCCGCCAGGGCGCGGATATCCGCTTCCGAGGCCGCCACAAGGTGGTCGGCCGAGGCCGCTCCCAGTTCAGCCGCCATACGCGTGCCGCCCAGGTTGTCAAACTCATCCGAATGAATTTTGACCGGAAAGCCCAGGTCTTTGGCCGCCGCCAGAATGCGCTCGGACTGCGCCAGACTGAAGGCGCCGGTCTCGCAAAACACATCCACATACGGCAGGCCGCGCCCGGCCGCCTGCTGCGCCCACCAGTCTTTCAGTTCCGGCAGCCACTCGCTGCACACCTGCGCCACATAATCGTCTGGCTGCTCGCGGTACTCGGGCGGGATGGCATGCGCCGCCAGGTAGGTCAGCGCCAGATCCCACGGTCCTTCCTCGGCCAATGCCAGCAGCACGGCCAGCATTTTCAGTTCAGTGGCTTTATCCAGCCCGTAGCCGGTTTTGGCTTCAATGGTCGTCGTCCCATGCGCCAGCATGCGTTGCAGGCGCGCCCGGGTTTGCCCAGCCAGTTCGGCTTCGCTGGCAGCCCGCGTCGCCCGCACCGTGGCGAGAATGCCGCCGCCCGCGGCTAGAATTTCAAGGTAGGTTTTGCCTTCCAGCCGGGCTTCAAACTCCCCGGCCCGGTCGCCGGCCCAGATGACGTGCGTGTGCGGGTCCACAAACCCCGGCAGGATCGCCCGGCCGCCGGCATCCAGTTGCGGCAAATGGCTATACGCCGCCCGCAATTCGTCGCTCGGCCCGACGGCCAGAATGCGCCCGTCCTGAATGGCAACCGCCCCATTTTCAATGAGTCCCAACTGCCCCAGCGCGTCGCCGCGCTGCGGCCCGCCGGCCAGCGTGAGGACCTGGCTTGCAGAATGAATCAGCATGTGTGCCTCAAGAGTGGTAAATCTGGGTCGCGGTCAGCCGCCGAAGGCGTACAGTTCCAATAACGCGTTCATCAGGTCGGCATCCGGCGTTACAAACAGAAAGACTTCATTGTCAATGAAGACCGTACAGGCAATCGGCCCGCTGCCATAGCAGATTTCGTTAATCTCCGCCTCCGGCGCGCCGGGGAACCAGCCGCCCAGGCTTAACGCCAGAGCCGCATCAAACTCGAGCGCGTCTTCAAAGGTGTCAAAGACCCAGTGGGCTTTCAGGGCCGTCGCCCGCGTGCCATCCTGCATATAGACCTGAAATTCATCGCCACCCCAGCCTTCGGCCGCTACGGCGGCATCTTCCACGTCAATGCCCGCATCCAGATTGATGTTATAGGCCAGCAGCATGCGCGTGCCCCACTCGCCAAGCGTGTCCTGCTTGAGCAGCCGCCAGCCTTCGGGCAATACCTCGCCCAGCAGCGGGTCAACCACCGTCAGCGGCGCATCCCCGGCCAGATACCGTTCGGGGTGCAGGATGTGCTCGGTGGATTC
Source organism: uncultured Anaerolineaceae bacterium (assembly GCA_964514335.1). Taxonomy (GTDB): domain Bacteria; phylum Chloroflexota; class Anaerolineae; order Anaerolineales; family UBA11579; genus SCUK01. The sequence goes on along the minus strand of CAZEQN010000243.1, from coordinate 953 downwards.
CGGCAGGTTGTCATAGGCGGCATCCACGGCTTCCCAGCCGCCTTCGTCATACAGGGCTTCCACAAACGCCCGCCCCTCCACATAAGGGAAGTTTAAATCCGGTTCCATAAACAGGGCGGTATTCAGGTCGGTCAGCAGGGGCGGCAAATCATCCAGTGCGCCCATTTCACGCGCCTGCACCGCGGGCAGGGAACGCGTGGCCCACTGGCTGCGGGTGAGCATCGCATCGCCCTGCACCAGGGCGTTCAGCGCCCGGCACAGGTCAAAACCGCGGGTGCATTCCGGCGTAAGCCCCAGTTGGCGCAGGCCATAGGCCTCGTCAATCAAAGCCAGCGTGTACAGGTGGGCATAAAAATACTGGTGGCGGGTTTCCACGCCCAGGCCCACCAGGTAGGCGGCATCATTTTCCGGCACGTACAGTCCGCCAAACGGCTGAATCTGGCTGTTCTGGTAATAGGTGGTCAGATTGGCGCCCGGGAACACCAGCCCAAGGGCGGTGAACACGGCGCTTTCATCAGTGGCAGTGCGGGTGAAGGCATCCCGGCTGGTTTCCGAACGCAGCACTTCTTCCAGCGTGCCGCTGGAGACCAGCGCCCGCCCCAGTTGGGGCGTGGCAGTCAGCCCGCGCACCGTGCGCACCTGGCTTTCGACCGTCGCCAGCGTCAGTTGGCCTTCGGAGGGCACTTGCTGCCCCAGCGGCGTGGGCGATGGCGAGGGCGCCAGCGTGGCGGTTGGCACAGGCGTGGGGGTCATGAATACCGTCGGTGTCCAGGTGGGCGGCAGGGCAAACACCGTTTCCGTGGGGGTCGGCGTTTCAGTACTCGGGACGAGCGCCGCCAGCCCGCCCAGCAGGCCGCGCGACCACACAAAATAGCCGCCGCCCACAATGACTGCCAGCCCAATCACCAGCAACAGCGGCACCAGCAGGCGCCGCCCGCCGCCGGCCGCCCGCT
>CAZEQN010000242.1:0-3537 GCA_964514335.1 uncultured Anaerolineaceae bacterium | reverse complement strand
CTCACCCACCTGCGGCGCGGCGCCCTGCTGCATGACATCGGCAAAATGGGCATCCCGGACAGTATCCTGACCAAGCCCGGCCCGCTGACCGAGGATGAATGGGAAATCATGCGCCGCCATGTGGACTACGGCGGCCACCTCCTGCAAGACATCCCCTTTCTGCGCCCGGCCTTTGATATCCCCCTCTATCACCATGAACGCTGGGATGGCAGTGGCTACCCCAAAGGCCTTAAAGGCGAACTGATTCCGCTCCCGGCGCGCCTGTTCGCTATCGTGGATGTATGGGATGCGCTGCTGCATGACCGCCCCTACCGCCCCGCCTGGCCGCCCGAACAAGTGCGCGCCTACCTGCAGGAACAGGCCGGCATCCAGTTTGACCCCAAGCTGATTAAAGTCTTTCTCGGTCTGCTGGACGAAGACGAATAACCCTGACCGATTACACAATTACAAAAACTCCCGCGCGGGAGTTTGTTATTTTGAAGGTGTTTGATTTTAAGACTGAACTTTTTTCGAACGCACTTGGCAATGCTAAAATTTAGGCAATCCATGTAGGGGCGGGTTTGAAACCCGCCCCTACCATCAAAACAATACAAACTCTTCTTAAGTAGTGGTCTCTAACTTACGGCCCGTAGGTACTGTAACTGAATTCCAGGGTCTGCACCTGGGCCGCATCGCTGGGCGTGAGGTTCAGGATTTTCATGAAGCCATAACGCCCATCATTGGTGCGGAAGCACAGGTGCTGCCCGACCGACCCGCTGCTGATGGCAATTGCGCCCGCGCCCAGGGTCGCGCTGGTGCAGTTCGCCAGCGTCGGGGCGGTCGCGCCCCACACAGCGAAAGTCGCGCCATTAATCGGGGTCAGGCTCTTGTTGGAGCCGGAGACCGCGAATTCAAAGTCATAACCGCCGCCGGCGGGCGACACCACGCCCAGGTCCAGATCAACCCGGCCGGTTTCGCTCACGCTCATCCCGCTGGCGCTGCTGTACACGCTGGGGCTGTTGGTGGCCGTCGGGCCGGTGGTGGCGGTCGGGCCGCCGGGGGTTACCGTTACGGTCGGGCTGCCACTGCCAGTCACGTTAATAATCACCCAGAAGGGCGCGCTGCCCTGAATACCAAAATTGGCTCCGCTGGCATTGCGCAGCAACCAGTTGCCCTGGTAGCGGGCGGCGGTCGTCGGGGCGGTCAGGTTCACGGTAATATCAATCGTCTGGCCGGGGCCCACGCTGGCGGTCAGGTTCTGCTCGGTCGGGCCGCCCATAATGTCGCCACTGGCGAAGATGACCTTGTAAGCCGTGGTCCAGGTACAGGTGCCGCCATTGCTCAAACGCCAGGTCTTGGCAAAGGTCTGGCCGGGGGCCATGCTGGCGCCATCCTGCACGGTTACATCGCTCACAAACACCGCCGAATCACAGGCCGTATTTGCGCCGGTCTGCGGGGCGGTCGTCGGCCGCAGGGTGGCCGTGGCCGCCGCCACAGTCGGGCTGGGTTCCGGGGTTTCAGTCGGTTCGGGGGTCGGGGTATCAGTCGGCCGGTTGGCTTCGTTGGCGGTCAGTTGCACCGCCACGGTGGCCGCGGCGGCGGTCATCACGCTATCCGGGCTGTTGGTCGGGGTGGCGGGGGTACTGCCGGGCATATTGCAGCCGGCCAGCAACAGCGCCACCGCCGCCAGCACAGTCAGGGTCGTTTTCATCTTCATGGAAATCACTCTCCAGCGTTGGGGGTCAGGTCAAACATTCATTGTAACGGGGAACAGCACAACCGGAAGGGGCACGCCCTGCAAAAGGTCTACTACCTAACGCGGCGTTTCCATTCCTCCTTTAGTTGGAGCTGTTGCGGGCTTTCCCCCGAAGCCAGGTCCAGAAAGTCATTCAGCAGGCGGGTGAACTTGCTCGGCTGATCCAGCATCGGGAAGTGGCCGACCTCTTCAAAGACCAGGTGATGGGTGCTGCCCGGCAGGGCGCCATTCTCCAGGTTCGGGATACGGATGGCCGGGTCGCTTTGGCCGTGCACAATCAGCGCCGCTGTCTGCGACTGCTTGGAAATGTTCAGCAGGTCCATGTGGGTCAGCTCTTCCAAGGAAGTGCGGATGGCAGCCACATCCGCCTTTGGCGCTTCGCTGCGGGCGGCTTCCGTGCCGGGGTTGACTGCCAGCAGCCAGGCGGCCAGCTCGGCGGCGCTGTTGCTGCTCAAGCGTTCGTGCAGGTCGGCGGCGGTAAAGGGCATGCCAATCGCCATATAGCGGTCCACCACAAAGGGATGCTTGGCCGCAAACAGGGCCGCCACCACCGCCCCGAGGCCATGCCCCACCAGCGCCACTTTGGCGATGCCCATTTCATTCAGAAAACGGTCCAGCAGGGCGGTCTGGTCTTCCAGGCTGTACTTCTCCGGGTATTTGGCCGTATCGCCAAAGCCCCACAAATCCAGGGCATAGGCGCGGTACGAAACTGAAGCCGCCTGCATCGCCGGAATCCAATAGCGCCACGAGCCGACCCAGCCATGCAGGAAAATAACCGGCTTCCCGCGGCCGAGGACCTCGTAATGCACTACCCGATCTTCAATGATGATGGCGCTCATGGTTCGTCTTCCCGAAGGCAGGCCGCAGGCGGCTTACGGGCGGGCGTATTTCTCCAATAACTCTTTGACTTTGGCGGTCAACTGGTCAGGCGCAAACGGCTTGAGGATGTACTCCACCGCCCCGGCTTCCAGCCCGGCGGCCACTTCGCTCTCCTGCCCCTTGGCGGAGAGGAACACAACCGGAATCGGTTTGAGGGCTTCAATTTCTTTCATTTTCTTGCAGGCTTCGTAACCGGTCATGCGCGGCATGCGCACATCCATCATAATCAGGTCCGGCATCACTTCCGGAGCCTTCAGGTAGGCTTCCTCGCCGTTGCTGGTCGGCACGACCTCATGCCCCGCAAAGCGCAGGGTGAAGGTAATCAGGTCGCGGATGTCGCGTTCGTCTTCGGCAATCAGTATTTTCGCCATGGTCAGCCTTCCTTCCGTTGTTCTTCTTTTTGCTGGGCCTGCTCCGGCCGGTAAGTGGGCAGAATAAAGGAGAAGGTACTGCCCTCGCCCGGTACGCCGCTGCTCTCAACCCAGATACGTCCGTTGTGCATTTCCACCAATTCCTTCACAATCGCCAGACCCAGCCCGGTGCCGCTGGTAGCCATGACCAGGTGGTTCTCACCGCGGTAGAAGCGGCCAAATACGCGCAGGTGTTCATCCGGGAAGATGCCAATACCCTTGTCGGCCACATCCACCTGGATGAAATTTTCAATCGCTTTCAGGTGCACATCAATCTCGCCATTTTCGGGCGTGTAACGGTAGGCGTTATCCACCAGGTTGCTCAAAATCTGACGCACGCGCTCGGCATCGCCCCAGGCGCTGGGCAGGCTGGCGCTGGCGTGCAGCCTGATTCACGAGCCGGAGGTGATCTTCCTCGACGAGCCGACGGCGGGGATTGACCCGGTGGCGCGGCGGGATTTGTGGGATCTGTTGTTCGCGTTGTCGCACCAGGGGGTGACGATGTTTGTCACC
>CAZEQN010000241.1:0-3545 GCA_964514335.1 uncultured Anaerolineaceae bacterium | reverse complement strand
CCATTGATCATCTCGGCCCGCTCGCGCATGTTCACCATGCCCAGGCTGCCGCGCGCTTCGTAGTTGTTATTGACCGCGCCCACATTAAAGCCCACGCCATCATCCTGGATTTCCAGCAACGCCAGCGAACCTTCCAGCAGGCGCAGCCGCACCCAGATGTGCTCGGCCTCGGCGTGCTTGCGGGCATTGTTCACGGCTTCTTCGGCGATGTAAAACATCACGCCCTGTTTACCCATCTCGAGTTCATCGACCAGGCGCGGGTCGGCTTCCACCAGCACATTCTGCTCGTAGGTTTCTTTCATCTTCTCGGCCATGGCTTCCAGCGCCGCCACCAACCCCGAAGATTCCAGCACCAGCGGGCGCAGGGTGAAGAGCATATGGCGGATTTCCTTGGTGGTGCGGCGCGCCAGGTCTTCAATTTTGAAGAGTTCATCGGCGGCGGCCTTGAGGTCACGGTCAATCAGGCGGCGGGCGAAGTTCACCCGCATCGCAATCGCGGCCACGCTCTGGGTCGGGCCATCGTGCAGGTCGCGCGCCAGTTTCTTGTTGGTCTCTTCCTGTAGTTCAGCCATGCGCGCCCGGTCCTGCTGTAATTCACGGTACAGTTCGGCGTTTTGCAGCGCCACCAGCGCCTGCCGGCCGACAATCTCCAGCACTTCGCGGCGCGCCTCGCTGAAATAGCCCGGCTCGGGGTGGCCGTACACCAGCACGCCATAGGCGGCCTTGCTGGTGCGCAGCGGCATGCAGTAGGCCGCCGCACAGGAGTGGAAAGCCACAATCCGGCGCAGTTCGGGGTCTTCGACCGGTTTTTGAATCAGAGTCGGGGCGTTGGTGTTGAGGGCGCGCGCCACCATGCCTTCGCGACCGGGCAGCGTATTTTTCAGGTCGCCGGGCGTGTAGCGGCGCGCCGAGCCAATCCGCAGCGTGTCGCCGTCCAGCAGATAAAAGGCGCTCACCAGAAAGCCGGACGTGCGCTCGGGGTCATTCAGGACCGTGGCGCTCACATCCAGCGCCAGATCCAGCACGCGCTGGTAGTTGAGGGTCGAGTTCATGCTGGCCAGCACCGTGTAGAGGGTCTGGTTGCTGGTCTGGCTGCCGAGTTGGGTGGACTTGCGCTCCCGGCCAGCCGCCGGGCGCGGGCGCAACAGCCGCCCCAGCGGGCGCATGCCCGCCCCCACCGCCGCCGCCAGCAGGGGCACGCCCACGGCGGGTAAAGCGAGGGCCGCCGTGGTAGCCGCCCCGCCTGCCAGCCCGTACAAACCAGCCGCCATCAAGGCCAGCGCCAGCCCGGCCCCGGCCAGCCCCCCCGGCACGCCGTAATACACCGCCGCCGTCAGGGCGGGCAAGAGAGCCGCCCAGCCCATGCTACGGCTGTCCGCCAGGTAAAACAACAACAGCGCCGCCGCGCCATCCCCGGCCAGCATCAGCCAGGGCGGGGTTGGCAGGCGCCGCCCAAAGATATTCAATGCGGTTAACGTGAATGCCCATACGAGGGCGAGGGCAAACATCAGCCCGGCCAGCGCATCCAGCGCGCCGCGGGCGGCGAACACCAGTGCCAGAGTCACCAGACTGGCCCAGCGCAAGGCGGCGGCCAACCGGTCAGCCAGCAGGGCGCTTTCAGGGGCTTGCATGCGGCAATGATAACCCAAAACGATTTGGGCTGGCCCCCGGCCATGTATAATGAAAGCCAGCCTGCACCCAAGGAAAGCCGATGCCGCGTCTGACTAAAATTTATACCCGTACCGGCGATGCCGGTGAAACCGCCCTCGGAACCCGCGCCCGCGTGCCCAAGAACGACCTGCGGGTGGAGGCCTATGGCACGGTGGATGAACTGAACGCCCTGCTGGGGCTGGCGCTGGCGGGCGGGCTGGCCGAGAAACTGGCCGCCGCCCTGCCCGTTATCCAGAACACGCTCTTCCATCTGGGGTCAGACCTGGCCTTCCCGGACGAGGAAGAAAAGCAGCAGTTTCAGGTGCCGCGCATCGAGGAACGCCACATCGCCCAGTTGGAAGCGTGGATTGATGAAACCAATGAGCGGGTCGGCCCGCTGGAGAACTTCATCCTGCCGGGCGGGGCGCCGGGGGCGGCTGCCCTGCATGTGGCCCGTACCGTCTGCCGTCGGGCCGAGCGCGTCCTCGTTTCACTGGCGCAGCGCGAGCCGCTTAACCCGCTGGGGCAGGCCTACCTCAACCGTCTCTCGGATTATCTCTTCGTAGCCGCCCGCTATGAAAACTACGCCCGCGGCGTGCCCGAACCGCTGTGGGATAGCCACGCCTGAAAGCCCGCAACCCAACCCGCCGCGCCTGCGTATAGGGGCATAGAAAACCAACTCATCTGGAGAGAATCTATGTCCCATCCGTATCGTCGTTCCCGTTCCATTTTTGGCCCGTTGCTGCTGATTGGTCTCGGTGTCATCCTGTTACTGATTAATCTGGGCCGGCTGGAAGCCGTTCAACTGGTTCATCTGGCGCGGCTGTGGCCGTTGCTGCTGGTGGGTATGGGCGTCAACCTGCTGTTCGCCCGCCGGGCCTGGGTCGGCAACCTGGTGGCCCTGCTGCTGGTGGGCGGCGCGGTGGCTTTCCTGCTGACCGCCCCCAAACTGGACCTGCCCGCCAGCAGCGCTGAACTGCGCACCGAAGCCTTCAGCGAGGCGCGCGGCGGCGCTGAAAGCGCCACGCTGGACATGGATATTGATCGCGGCCAGTTGACCATCGGCGCGCTGCCGGCCAGTTCCGCCAACCTGGTTGAAATCCAGGCCAGCCACAACCAGCGCGCCAGCTTTAACGCCAGCGGCGAGGCCGCCAAAACCATTGATTTTCAACTGGATGCCGACGATTTTGCCGGCCTGTTTGACCTGCTGAACAGCATCCAGAACCAGAATCAGACCGCTGTACTGCTGCACCCCGGCCTGCCGCTGGCACTTTCGATTGACCTCGGTTCCGGCAACAGCACGCTTGACCTGACCGGCCTGCAAATCAGCGAACTGGACCTGGACAACGGCTCCGGCACCGTCACCGTCACCCTGCCGACCGGCGAGTTCCCGGTGGAGTTGAGCAGCGGATCCGGCAATATGACGGTGGAAATCGCCCCCGGTAGCGTGTTGAACTTCTCCGGCAATGTCGGCTCCGGCCAGATTAGCCTGACCTTCGGCACGGATGCCAGCGGCCAGGTGAGTCTGGATGCCGGTTCCGGCAACATCCGCCTGACCCTGCCGGAAGGCGTGGGGGTGGAGATTGAAGCCGAGACCGGTTCCGGCAACCTGAATCTGCCGGCGGGCTATGTGCAGGTCAGCGGAGCGGAACGCAGCGGCTCCGGCCAGCGCGGCACCTGGCAAAGCCCCGGCTTTGAACAGGCGGCATTGAAACTGTACCTGAATATCGGCGTGGGTTCGGGCAACATCAGCCTCACGGTTGGCCCGTAAATCATCGCATGACCAAAAGCGGCTGGCCGATGGGCCAGCCGCTTTTTTTATCTGATCTTGCGGTGTTACAAGGATACCGATATATGAATTCTTTTAACCCTGAGCGAATGGAGTTGGGCGAAAC
>CAZEQN010000240.1:0-3563 GCA_964514335.1 uncultured Anaerolineaceae bacterium | reverse complement strand
TGTTCCGATGGCGCTACCTGTTCCCCGCAACGTTGTCATGCCGAGCCGGGGCTGGGGGAGAGCGCAGAACGTTATACCGATTATTTCTTGCGTGCTCGGCAAGAGGCCGAATCCGCCCACCTGCTGGTGGTCAACCATGCCCTGCTGCTGGCAGACGTTGCCACCGGCAACCGCATCCTGCCGGATTTTCGTTACCTGATTGTGGATGAAGCCCACCACCTGGAAGCCGCCACCACCAGCGCCCTCTCCTTCAAGGTCAATCAAATCGAAGTCGAACGCACCCTGCGCGAACTGGGCGGCCCCAATGCTGGCTATCTCGGCCGCTTGCTGGTGGTCGGGCAGGAGATTCTGGACCCCGGCCAGCTGGCGGCTCTCCACCAGATTGTGCAGCGCGCCACCGACAAAGCCTTCCAGTTCCAGAGTGCCATCAAAACCTTCTTTATCACGCTCGACAATTTTCTCGAAGAACAGCGCGAGGGCCGGCCGCTGGGCAGTTACAGCCAGCAGGAGCGCATTCTGCCCGCCACCCGCACCCTGCCCACCTGGGTGGAAGTGGAAGGCGCCTGGGAAGAAGCCCGCGCCAGCCTGGCCCCGCTGATGGACGGCATGGAGAGCATCACCCAGGCTCTGGCCGAGATGAGCGAAGGCGTCCTTGAGGGCGGCCTGGAAGAAGCCGAAGACCTGCTCACCAACATCCAGAATGTCTACCGCCGCCTGACGGAAGTAGATGCCAACCTGAACGCCACTGTATTTGAACCTTCTCCGGACACCATCTACTGGGCCGAAATTGAGCCCCAGCGCCGCCTGGTGAACCTGCAAGCTGCTCCGCTGCACATCGGCAGCCTGATGGAAAAGCACCTCTGGCACGAAAAAGATTCCATCACCCTCGCCTCGGCCACCCTCACAACCCACGGCGAATTTGAATACATCCGCAACCGCCTGTCAGCCTGGGATGCCGATGAAGTCGCCCTCGGCTCACCCTATGATTATGAATCCTCGACCCTGCTCTATGTACCCAACAACATCCCTGAACCCAGCGACCGTCACGGCCATCAGCGCGCCACCGAGCGCGGCCTGATACAGCTGTGTGCCGCCACCGGTGGGCGGACCTTGGTGCTGTTCACCTCCTACGCCCAACTCCAGACCACCGCCCGCGCCATCACCGCCCCCCTGGCCGACCGCGGCATCGTAGTCTACGAGCAGGGCCAGGGCGCTTCGGCCAGCTCGCTGCTGGACAACTTCCGCACCAGTGAGCAGGCCGTCTTGTTGGGCACGCGCGCCTTCTGGGAAGGCGTGGACATCCCCGGTGAGGCCCTCTCGGTGCTGGCGATTGTCAAGCTGCCCTTCGCCGTGCCGTCAGACCCCATTGTGGCGGCTCGGTCTGAATCCTTTGAAGACCCCTTCCTCCAATATTCCATTCCGGAAGCCATCCTGACCTTTCGTCAGGGGTTTGGCCGCCTGATACGCACCCAGTTCGACCGCGGCGTGGTCGCCATCTTTGACCGGCGGGTGCTCACCAAACAATACGGACGTATGTTCATCGAATCACTGCCGCCCTGCACCTTTCGCAGCGGGCGGGTGGAAGACCTGCCCAAAGCCGCCAGCGAGTGGCTCGGACTGTGAGTGGTTGACAAGCCTCCAGTTCGCGGTAAAATATCCCCTTGCAAGCCGAAGTGGCGGAATTGGCAGACGCGCTACGTTCAGGGCGTAGTGGGCTTACGCTCATGTGGGTTCGACTCCCACCTTCGGCACTGCAAAGCCCCCTTTTCGGGGCTTTTTGTTTTAAGGCCCGCCGCTTGCACCTTCTCTCTAAACCGCTTGCCGCGCCAGTTGCGCTGGAGTAAGATACATCAATGGAACGCTTTAATTCGATTGGTAAACGAGCGCTCGTGCTGACCGCCCTCGGGATTTTGTTCCTGATGGTGCTGGATTTCAACAACCGCATGACGGAACTCACCCGCCTGCGCGAGCAACTGGATATTGAAGAAACCAGTCTGGCAGAGTTAAGCAGCACCCAGACCGTACTGCAAACCCAGATTGCCTTTGCCACCTCGGAAGCAGCGGTGGAGGAATGGGCGCGCCAACAGGGGCATCTCGTCCAGCCCGGCGACTTTCCGATTGTGCCGCTACCCGACCCGAACTATACGCCTGAAGTGGTGATTGAACCCACCCCCGAACGCCTCCCGCTGGACAACTGGCAAGCCTGGTTGGAATGGTTCTTCTATGACGGGGAATAATTTCGCCCACAAATTGCAAGCCCCAAAACTGAAACTGTAGGGGTCGAGCTTAGCTCGACCTTTCTCTGTATGACGCGAATTCTTCTATCCGTAATACGTCGCCTGGGCGATATCCGCCATCAGGCTCGCGGCCACCGCATCCACCGCCTGTCCCAGCTTCAGGTGCAGGTCATCCGCCGCCACCCCATTTTGCAATTCCGCTACTACGCCGGTAAACCAACCGGCAAACGTTTCGCCTTCCGGCAATCCGCCACCCTGTAACCATTTTGGCACGTAGGAATAATCGGCCTGGTCAAAGACCGTCCGGTAATCTCCCCCCAGCAATATCCAGCCAAAGTTGCGGTCAAATACTTTCTGGCGGTCGGTCTGCAAAATCCCTTCCGTGCGCGCCTCGGTCGGCGCGCGCCGTAAAATCAATTCGTAGTAGGCGCGGGATTCAGCGAGGTCATAGCCGGCCACGCGCCGAGCCACATGCCCCACCAGCGGCCCGGCCACCAGCCCAAAATCCAGTTCGCCTACCGGCACATTCGGTTGCTGTTCTATCAATTCCAGCAGCGGCTCCTCAAACGGGTGTAGCGTCGCGCCCACCTTCTGCGCCCCCGCCCGCCGCAATTCGGCGCGGCGTTCAATATTGAGGGACTGCTTACGGGTTTGCAGCTCGTCTGCCGGACGCACCAGCAGCGGGATAGCCTGCTCCTGCACCAGCAAGCCTTTCTGGAGCATCTCGGCCAGCGCCACCCCCAAAATAAGGTTCATCGGCCGCCCCAGCAACACCGCCACCTCTGGCGCCGTAAGGCCGCGTTTGATGCCGCCGCCTTCAAACCGCGCCTGCACCGGCGTATAAGCCGCCCGCGGCCGCCCGCGGCCGCGCCACCACCAGGCTGCCTGACCCAGCGCCGCCATTAGCAATAAGACCAGCGCCGCCCAGCGAAACGCCAGCAGACTGACCGCGCCAAACGCCAGGCCCAGCGCCAGCAAACGTCCGCCGCGTGCCGGCAGGACCTGGCGGTACAGCCGCCACAGCCACACCAAAGCCAGCCCGCCGGCCACCAGCCGGAAGGGCGCTGCCGTTAGAAATTCAAAGTCGTTCAATTGTCAGAAGTCTGGATATCGTCCAGCGCAATCAGCGACATATTGCCGGTCGAGCGAATACGGGTACTGACCTGGCTGGCATGCGGCACATACCCGCCGGTGGGGATGTAACCGGCGGTGTGAACATGCGTCCGCACCTGGTCAGCCGAGGCACCCGTGCCACACGAGCCGCTGCACCCGGAGCAACCGCCCCCGCCGCCTTCGGCTACCCGCACCCCGTCACGCGCCTCGCGC